>NZ_RZTA01000011.1:0-21266 GCF_004023115.1 Mesorhizobium sp. M6A.T.Cr.TU.017.01.1.1 | reverse complement strand
GTCGGCCACCTCAACGTGCCGGGCCGCGTCGCGGCATCCGCCTCGCTGCTCTATGCCAGGAACCTCTTCGCGTTCATAGAGACGCTTGTCGACAAGACCACGAAGACGCTTGCCATCAACCGCGACGACGATCTGGTCAAGGCGACGATGCTGACCGACGGCGGCCAGGTCGTGCATCCGGCTTTCGTCAGGGTTGAGCAAGCGCCTCGTGTCGAACCGCCGGCGATCCCGGCCAAAACGATGGTCGCCGACGCTTCCGCGAAACCGGCTGCTGCAAAGAAGGCCGCGCCCAAGAAGCCGGCCGCACCCAAGTCGCCCCCATCGAAGTCGCCCCCATCGAAGTTGAAAGGGATCGCGTGATGGACCAGACCTTGCAGAAAGCCCTCGACCAGCTCGACCAGGCGACCGCCGCCGTCCGGCTTGCGGTGCAGGACCTGGCCATCGCTCCCGGCGGCACCGATGCGGCCGGCGACGCCGCGCATGCGCTGTCCGGCGGGGCGATCGATCCCTTCGTCTTCCGTTTCGCCATTTTCGTCCTGGCGATCTTCGTCGGCTATTATGTCGTCTGGTCGGTGACGCCGGCGCTGCATACGCCGCTGATGGCCGTCACCAACGCCATCTCCTCGGTCATCGTCGTCGGCGCGCTGCTTGCCGTCGGCATCTCGGCGTCCGGCATCGCCACCGGTTTCGGTTTCGTCGCGCTGATGCTGGTCTCGGTCAACATCTTCGGCGGCTTCCTCGTCACCCAGCGCATGCTGGCGATGTACAAGAAGAAGGACAAGTAGAGCGCCATGAACGCCAACTTCGCCTCCTTCCTCTATCTGGTCTCCGGCATCCTGTTCATCCTGGCATTGCGCGGCCTGTCGCATCCGACCACCAGCCGCCAGGGCAACATGTACGGCATGATCGGCATGGGCATCGCCATTGCCACCACGTTGGCGCTGGCGACCCCTTCGGCGGGCGGCTTCGGCCTCATCGTGCTCGGCCTTTTGATCGGCGGCTCGGTCGGCGCGGTCACCGCCCGGCGCATCGCCATGACCTCGATGCCGCAGCTGGTCGCCGCCTTCCATTCGCTGGTCGGCCTTGCCGCCGTCATGGTGGCGGCTGCCGCCATCTATGCGCCGGAAAGTTTCGGCATCGGCACGGTCGCCGACATCCACGCCCAGGCGCTGATCGAGATGAGCCTCGGCGTCGCCATCGGCGCCATCACCTTCACCGGCTCGGTCATCGCTTTCCTCAAGCTCGACGGCCGCATGTCGGGCAAGCCGATCATGATCGGCGGCCGCCACGTCATCAACGCCGCGCTTGGCATCGCGCTGATCGTGCTGATCGTGCTGCTGGTCACCAGCGAGTCCAAGCTGGTGTTCTGGCTGATCGTCGCGGCATCGCTTGTCCTTGGCGTCCTGCTCATCATCCCCATCGGCGGCGCCGACATGCCGGTGGTCGTCTCGATGCTGAATTCCTATTCGGGCTGGGCTGCGGCAGCACTCGGCTTCACGCTCGGCAATCTGGCGCTGATCATCACCGGCGCGCTGGTCGGCTCGTCCGGCGCGATCCTGTCCTACATCATGTGCAAGGGCATGAACCGAAGCTTCATCTCGGTCATTCTCGGCGGCTTCGGCGGCGAGATTTCCGCCACTGCCGACGACGGCCTCGAGCGCACGGTCAAGCAGGGCTCGGCCGACGATGCCGCCTATCTGATGATGAACGCGCAGAAGGTCATCATCGTGCCGGGCTACGGCATGGCGGTCGCCCAGGCGCAGCATGCGCTGCGCGAGATGGCCGACAAGCTCAAGGCCGCCGGTGTCGACGTGAAATACGCCATTCATCCGGTCGCCGGCCGCATGCCCGGCCACATGAACGTGCTGTTGGCCGAAGCCAACGTGCCTTACGACGAGGTGTTCGAGCTGGAGGACATCAACTCCGAATTCGCGCAGGCCGACGTCGCCTATGTCATCGGCGCCAACGACGTCACCAACCCTTCGGCTCGTGACGACAAGTCGTCGCCGATCTACGGCATGCCGATCCTCGATGTCGACAAGGCCCGCACCTGCCTGTTCGTCAAGCGCTCGCTCGGCTCCGGCTACGCCGGCATCGACAACACGCTGTTCTACAAGGACGGCACCATGATGCTGCTCGGCGACGCCAAGAAGATGACCGAAGAGATCGTCAAGGCGATGGATCACTGACCGGCTTCGCGGCGCCGATACACCGCCGGTTGCTCGAATTAAGCCCGGCTCCCCGCCGGGTTTTTTCTTGACCCTGAGCATCCGACGTCTTTGCTTCCATGCCGGTTTCAGAGCTACGATGGGCGAATTCTGTTCCGGGATTTTCACCAACGGAGGCACTGGTGTCCGACCTTCATCCTGCTGCGTCGCCGGTCACGGGCAGTACGCCGGCCCCGGGTAAAACGCCGCGCAAGCTCAGTCAGGCTGTGGTCATCGTGCATGGCATGGGCGAACAGCGGCCCATGAGCACGCTGAGGGAATTTGTTCAGGCTGTTTGGAGTCACGATCCCGCTCGCGTGCCGTTTTATGCCCGTGTCTCCGATCCGGGCCGGCCCGCCGGCGAGAAGATCAACCGGACCTGGATCACGCCCGACAGCCGGACGAATTCGCATGAGCTTCGCCGGATCACCACCCCTTACGACGTCGCTGGCCGCCGCACCGATTTCTACGAGCTCTATTGGGCCGACATCACGCAAGGCACGACACGGGGCCGGCTTGCAGCCTGGGTGACGAGCCTGCTCTGGCGCAAGCCCGCCGACATTCCGCGCGATGCCCGTGGGCTTTATGTCGTCACGCTTCTGGCCGTCATAACGGTCCTGTGTGCGGCGCTCGTGCTCGCGACATCGGCCTCGCAAGGGTATCTTTCCTGGACCACGGGCACGCTCGTCACGATCCTGGCCTCGTTCGTCATCTGGTTGGTGGACCGATTTGGCCTGCCTTATTTCGGCGATGTGGCCGCCTATGTGCGTGCTGAAGCGGCAACGGTCGAGAAGCGCGCGCTTGTCCGCGACCGTGGCCTGACGCTGCTGAGGCGTCTCATGATGGACGATGGCTACGACCGGATCGTGCTGGTCTCGCACAGCCTGGGATCAATCATCGCCTATGATCTGCTGCAGATATTGTGGGCCGATTTCAGGCCCCGAAAGCTGGAAGCTGCCCGCGACAAGGCGAGGCTGAAGGCAATCCACGCCGTCGACAAGGCCACGCTCAAGTCAGATGGTGCTGCGTGGCCCAGCTTGGATGATTTTTCCGGATTCCGGCGCGCCCAATGGGAGCTCTATCGGCAGCTTCGCGTCAGGGACGCCGATCATCCATTACCATGGAAGATCAGCGATTTCGTCACGCTTGGCAGTCCGCTGACTCACAGCGAATTTCTGGTGACCTACAATCTCGCCGAATTCAGGCGCGGCATCGCTGAGCGGCTGTTCTCGGCATGCCCGCCAATTGCCGAGACGGCGGCCGGTGGAACCGTCCTTTACCAGGAAGGGCGCAGCCGTTCGGGCAAGCCACAGCGGGCGGTGCATCATGGTGCGGTGTTTGCCGCGACCCGTTGGACCAATATCTTCGACCGGGGCAATGGCTGGCTGACGGGCGACCCGATTTCCGGGCCGATGGCAGAAAATTTCGGCCCCGGCGTGGAGGACATTCAGGTCAAGTTGCGCAGTTCGCGTGGTCGCATCTTCACCCACACGCTCTACTGGTCACTGAAGGCTACCGGTATCGAGATCGCCCCAGCCGCCGGCACGCCGCGTTCGCATATTGACGTGCTGCGCGACGCAGTCGACCTCGGCCGCAAATTCGAGCCAAGTCAGGCAGTGCCGACGATCGCTGCTGGAAAATAGGAGCCCGCTCGTCTCGGCGAATCAGCGCGCGCAATCCATGGCGATCGCCATTAAAACAACAGGCCCATGCCGGCTCACAGTCCGGCATGGAGGGCACCGTCAAGCACCGATCAACGGTTGGTCAGGAAGACCGCCTCCTCGTCGTCGCGTTGCCTGCCGCCAAGGGCGGCCGCCGCGCTCGCGATGAAGGCGCCGACGACCAGGGACAGCGCGCCAACCAGCGCAAAACTGGCACCGGCCTTCCTGGCGGTATCCGCGGCCTGCTGGGCCTGGACCTTTGTTTCCTGTGCCCTGGCAATCACCGCATCCACACGGACCTTGGCATCCGGTTCCGACAGCCCCGTGCGGGCAGCCACCAACTGCGACAGATAGGTCTTGTCGTCTGCCGAAACTTCGCCTGCAGCTGCGCTCGCGATCAAAATGCGTGAAGCCTGCGCCGTGGCCGCCGCATCGCTCTCCGGATTGGCGGCAGCAAGCCTGGCCGCATCGGCCGGGCGGAACAACGTATCGACGAAGTACGACGTTGCGTTGTCGGTCGAGCCGCTTCCGACGTTCGCACTAGCACCTGCCGAAGCGCCCATTGCCGCGCCAGACGCGACAGTCGAAGCGGCCTGGACACCAGTTCCGATAGCCGCGGAGAGCGCCGAACCGAGCACCGCGGCAACGAGCAAGGTCGCAAGCGCCCAAGCGAGGAAGCCGTGAGCGGTATCGCGGAAAAAGACTTCATCGGTGTGGACGCCGACCCATTTGGTGCGCAGCCGCCCGGCAAGATAGCCGCCGAGAGCCGACGACAGCCACTGCACGATGATCAGCCACGCCGCGGTGGAGGCCGCGAAAGTTGTGACCGAGGTGCTCAAGCCGGACCACGGCGAAACCATGGTCAGCCCGAGCCCGGAGCCGAGCAGCATCAGGATCAAGGTCAGCGTCGAGGCAGCGAACGCGCCGGCAATGATCGGCCCCCAGCTGACAGCGGTGGAGGAGGATTCCGTCGGCGTGGAAACGTCGACAGCCGTTAGGGTTGACTGCATGTCAGCCCCCTACCGTGCGAAAAGCATGATGAGAATAATGATCGGAATCGGGACTCCGAGAAGCCAGAGCAAAATGCCACGTCCCATGAGTGCCTCCTGCGGCTATTGTGATCGTTGATCGATTACAATGCCTTGGAAGCCGTTCCGTTCCGGCCGGCCCTCAGTGATCTTTGTTGGGGGCGGTAGACATGTTTGGTAAGCTTAAGCCTACCAATTATGTCTCAAACATCCGAAATTGAGCACCCGGCTTGGGCTTCAGATATCCAGATTAGCGACCGACAGCGCGTTTTCCTGGATGAACTCGCGCCTGGGTTCGACCTCGTCCCCCATCAGTCGCGAAAACAGCGAGTCGGCGTCCGTCGCGTCATTGACCTTGACCTGCAGCAGCGAGCGCACATTCGGGTCGAGCGTGGTTTCCCAGAGCTGCTCGGCGTTCATCTCGCCGAGGCCCTTGTAGCGCTGCATGGTCAGGCCCTTGCGTCCGGTGGCAAACACGGCGTTGAGCAGTGCCAGCGGTCCCGAGATGGTTTCGGCCACATCCTTGCGGCGCAGCACCGGCGGCTCGCCATAGACCTCTGCCAGGCGCGGCGCATAGCGGTCGAGCTGGCGGGCATCGGCCGAATTGATCAGCGCGAGATCGAGATGCGCGAACTCCTTGACGCTGCGCACCGTGCGCTCGAACACATAGCCGCCGATGCCTTCGTTCGAGGTCGACATGCGGCCGGTCCAGCCGCGTTCGGTGTCCTCGGCGATGATGTCGAGACGCCGGGCGACACGCTCGGCCATGGCGTTGGCCCGGCCGAGATCGGCGAAAACCTCCGGGTTGAGCCCGCCCGCGATCGCCGCCTGCTCGACCACGCCTCTGTTATAGCGTGTGTGCAGCCCATTGATGAGCTGGCGCACCGCCAGCGCATCGTCGATGGCGCTGCGCAGGTCCTGTCCGGCCCGCACCTCGCCGGTGCTGAGCGCAAGCGACGCCTCTTCCAGCCCCGAGCCGATCAGGAATTCCTCGAAGGCGCTTTCATCCTTGATGTATTGCGAGCTCTTTCCGCGCGTCACCTTGTAGAGCGGCGGCTGCGCGATATAGAGATGGCCGCGCTCGATCAGCTCCGGCATCTGCCGGAAGAAGAACGTCAGCAGCAAGGTGCGGATGTGGGCGCCGTCGACGTCGGCGTCGGTCATCAGGATGATCTTGTGGTAACGCAGCTTGTCGGCGTTGAATTCGTCCTTGCCGATCGAGGTGCCGAGCGCGGTGATCAGCGTGCCGATCATGTCGGAGCCGAGCATGCGGTCGAAGCGGGCCCGCTCGACATTGAGGATCTTGCCGCGCAGCGGAAGAATGGCCTGATTCTGGCGGGAACGGCCGCCCTTGGCCGAGCCGCCGGCGCTGTCGCCCTCGACGATGAAGATTTCGGACTTCGCCGGGTCGCGTTCCTGGCAGTCGGCCAGCTTGCCGGGCAGCGAGGTGACGCCGAGCGAGCTCTTGCGGGTGATGTCGCGCGCCTTGCGCGCGGCTTCGCGCGCCGCTGCCGCCTGGATGACCTTGTCGATGACGACCTTGCCCTCGGCAGGATGCTCTTCGAGCCAGGTGCCGAGCGCCTCGTTGACGAGCCCTTCCACCACCGGGCGGACTTCGGACGAGACCAGCTTGTCCTTGGTCTGCGAGGAGAATTTCGGGTCGGGAACCTTGACCGACAGCACCGCCGTCAGCCCTTCGCGGCAATCGTCGCCGATCAGCGCTACCTTCTCCTTCTTAGTGAGGCCCGAGGAGTCGCCGTAGCCGGTTATCTGGCGCGTCAGCGCGCCGCGGAAACCGGCAAGATGCGTGCCGCCGTCGCGCTGCGGAATGTTGTTGGTGAAGGCCAGCACGTTCTCGTGGTAGCTGTCGTTCCACCACATGGCGACTTCGACGGTGATGCCGTCGCGCTCGGCCTTGATCGCAATCGGCTTGTCGATCAGCGGTTTCTTCACGCGGTCGAGATATTTGACGAACTCCTCCAGTCCGCCATCATAGTGCAGCTCATGGCGCACGACGTCGGCATGGCGGGCATCGGTCAGAACGATGCGCACGCCGGAATTCAGGAAGGCGAGTTCGCGCAGCCGATGCTCCAGCGTGCCGAAGTCGAATTCGACCATGGTAAAGGTTTCGGACGACGGGAAAAAGGTGATCTCGCTGCCGCTGCGCCCCTCATAGGTGCCGGCAACCTTGCGCTGCTCGTAGCTGCCGGTGACCCTCAGTGGCGCGTCGGCATTGCCGTGTGTGAAGCTCATCTCGTAAATCTGGCCATTGCGGCGGATCTTCAGCTTCAGCCAGGCCGACAGCGCGTTGACCACCGAGACGCCGACGCCGTGCAGGCCGCCGGACACTTTGTAGGAGTTCTGGTCGAACTTGCCGCCGGCATGCAGCTGGGTCATGATCACTTCCGCCGCCGAAATGCCTTCGCCGGTGTGAATATCGGTCGGAATGCCGCGGCCATTGTCGATGACCGTCACCGAACCGTCGGGGTTGAGCGTCACCGTGACGAGATCGGCATGGCCGGCCAGCGCCTCGTCGATGGCGTTGTCGACCACCTCGTAGACCATGTGATGCAGGCCCGAGCCGTCGTCGGTATCGCCGATATACATGCCTGGCCGCTTGCGGACGGCATCCAACCCCTTCAAAACCTTGATGGAATCGGCGCCGTACTCGGCCTCAGCGCCGCTGGCGTTGTCGCTCTGATCGCTCATGAAAACCTGTCTGATTGATGCCGCTTGTCCAGCGCGAAAATATGGCTGCGAATCGCGCCGCTTTGATGTCCTAGATATAGGCACAAAAGGCGGTTTTTCCAAGGTTTGCAGGCATTTCCGGAGGGAAGCAGAGGACGCCTGTCCAGCAGAGCATCGGACTGAAAAATGGGAACCGGTTTTGGGAACAGAGCGGTGGCAACAAGAGCAGGCCAGCCTGTTTCGACAACCAGGCACTTTCTGTGCCCGGCACATTCCGGAGAGCCGGTACTTCGGCCTTTGCCGTTCGGCCACATGGACGCTTGCCTTACCAGTCCCTACATTGAGTTCACCAGCGGAGCACGCCATGGACAGTCAGCCCGCCCCCTTCGTCCCGCCGGCGCCGAAGCCGCGCACGTCGCCGCCTTCGACGCTGGAGATGATCCGCATCGTCTACCGCAACCCGCTCGAACTGTGGGGTGAGCCGACCTACAACCAACCCTGGATATCGGTGACCGGCATCGGCGGCCCACTGGTCATCGCCAACGATCCCGGCCTCATCCGCCACGTGCTGGTCGACAACGCCAAAAACTACAAGATGGCGACGGTGCGCCAGATGATCCTGCGGCCGATCCTGCGCGACGGCCTGCTGACCGCCGAGGGTGAGGTATGGAGGCGTTCACGCAAGGCGATGGCGCCGGTGTTCACGCCGCGCCATATCTTCGGTTTCGCCGAGCCGATGCTGAGGCGCACGCGGGAGTTCGTCACGCGCTACGAGAGTGGTGGCACGTCGGACATCGCTCACGACATGACGCTGCTTACCTTTGACATCCTGGCCGAGACGCTGTTTTCCGGCGAGATATCAGGCGAGCCGGGCAGCTTCGCCAAGGAGATCGACCGGCTGTTCGAGACGATGGGGCGCGTCGATCCACTCGACCTGTTGCGGGCACCCGAATGGCTGCCGCGACTGACCCGCATCCGCGGCCGCAAGACCATGGCCTATTTCCGCAAGATCGTCACCGACACCGTCAAAATGCGCGAAGAGCGGATCAAGCGCGATCCAGACAGGGTACCGCAGGATTTCCTCACGCTTTTGCTCAAGGCGGAGGGACCTGACGGGCTGACGCGCGCCGAGGTCGAAGACAACATCATCACTTTCATCGGCGCCGGCCACGAAACCACGGCGCGTGCGCTCGGCTGGACGCTCTACTGCCTGGCCGAGGCGCCTTGGGAGCGCGAAAAGATCGAGCGTGAGATCGACGCCGTGCTGGCGCGCGAGCCAGACCCGACGAAGTGGCTCGACGCCATGCCGTTCACCCGCGCCGCCTTCGACGAAGCGCTCAGGCTCTATCCGCCGGCGCCGTCAATCAACCGCGAGCCGATCGAGCCAGAAACCTGGAACGGCCTCTATATACCGCGCCGCGCCGCGGTGCTGGTCATGCCGTGGGTCGTCCACCGTCATCGCAAGCTGTGGGACAGGCCTGACGCCTTCATGCCCGAACGCTTCCATCCGGGAAATCGCGAGAAGATCGACCGCTTCCAGTATTTGCCGTTCGGCGCCGGACCTCGCGTCTGCATCGGCGCCAGCTTTGCCATGCAGGAGGCGATCATCGCGCTGGCCATCATGCTGTCGCGTTTCCGCTTCGATACCACCGCCGAGACCAGGCCCTGGCCGGTGCAGAAACTGACGACGCAGCCGCAGGGCGGCCTGCCGATGCAGGTCACGCGACGCTTTTCGTGAGCGCCTGATTGCCTGGTATTAGGCCGCAGTCTTGCGCTGGAACTGGCCGGCGGCGCGGTAGCGCCAGAGATAGCTCGGCAGGATGCTGCCGATCGACTGTGGCTGGATGCCGAGGTCGCCGAGCGTCCTGTTTTCCTTGGTAGCCGCATCGGACACGATGTTGTGCTCGCGCAGCTGCAGGACCTGATCCTTGGTCAGCAGCGGATTGGGCAAAAGCCCGAGGATCGATGCCTGCATGTTCGCCACCCACCACGGCACCGATACCAGAATTCGTTTGCGGTCGATCATGGCAAGCATTTCCTGTATGCATTCCTTGAAGGTCAGCACCTGCGGTCCGCCAAGCTCATAGATCCGGCCGCCCTGGACCTTGCCGTCGACCGAGCGCGCCACCGCTTCGGCGACATCGCCGACATAGACCGGCTGGAATTTGGTCTGCCCGCCGCCGATCAGCGGCAGCACCGGCGAATAGCGCGCCATGTTGGCGAAGCGGTTGAAGAAGCTGTCCTCCGGCCCGAAATTGATCGACGGCCGCAAGATGACGGCATCCTCGATCGTATCCAAGACCGCTTTTTCACCGAGCGCCTTGGTGCGCGCATAGTCCGATTGCGCGTTCAGATCGGCGCCCAGCGCCGAGATATGGGTGAGGCCGGCGCCGACGGCGCGCGCCGCTTCGGCGACCGCGCGTGCGCCGAATTCGTGGACGGTCGTGAACTTCTGCCGGCCGCTCTCATGCAGGATCGCCACCAGATTGACGACATGGTCGGCGCCCTGCACGGCGCGGTCGACTGACCAGCGCACGCGAACATTGGCCTGCACCGGCTGGATCTGGCCGACATTGCCGAGCGGCTGCAGATGGCCGGCGAGATCGGGCCGGCGGCAGGCGACCCTGATGCGATAGCCACGCCTGGCCAGTGCCCGCACTACGTGGCGGCCGACAAAGCCCGAACCGCCGAACACGACGACGAGCTTTGGGGTCTGCAGGATTTCGGTCATTGCGGGCTCCGGCGCAGTTTCCAGATCTACTGGGGCTAGGCTGAAGCCGTTTCATAATCGGTTTCGCATCAAAGGCAAAGGGCGATCAATTGTCGCCGATGCCTCTGCTTCGGCTGGTTCAGAACGCTCTGCCGATGCGCGCGTCGATCGATTGGCGGTTGCCGCCGCGAATGACGAAGAAGAACAGGATTGCCGCCCACAGCAGCGATTTTTCGGCGCCCGAATAGCCTTGCCCCATAGTGACCCAATGGAACCACACCGTGACCAGAAGCACGAACATTCCGGCGAAGGCGGCCGGGCGGGTCAACAGGCCGATAGCGATGAGGATGCCGCCGAAGAACTCGGTGCAGGCGAGCAGCAGAGACCAAAATGCGCCGGGATAGAAGCCGAGGCCTTCGACCATCTCGGCTGCGCCGAACGGATCGGTGATCTTGTGCGAGCCATGGATGGTGAGGAAGATGCCGGCCACGGCACGCAGGATGGTTTCGGAGGCGGTGTTCAGCGCCGCATAGAGGCTGCCAAGCGCTGGGAAGAAAGGCATCTGCTGGAATTGTCGGTGCTTGCGGACATTGGGGTTCCTCTTTTGCTGCTCGGCGCAAACACCCGACCACCTCGGTTAAAGTCAAATGAACAAAAGTTGACCAAAACAGGCATGTTAACCGATCAGATCCGAGAGAACGCAGAAAACCCCGCCGAAGCGGGGTTTTCCGGGTGACTTCCATGGTCGGCGTCAAGGTCCGACGAGGCGGCCTGACCTGAGACGGTATCAGGACGACGTGAGACGCCCGCCTCAGCCTTGGACACTCGGGACCGGATGTCACCGCCCGGGCAAACCCCACCCCGGACAGGCATTGGTCGCGGCACAGCGCAAAAAGGTTCAACGACGGCGAAAAAAACGCAGGCAAACTTTCTACGAAGAATACCGGGCGGCGAATTCGGAGATGCGTTGGACCACGGCCTTGGGCGCCGTTATGCCCCGTGCCGCCGCCTTCTCCGCCGCTTCGGCTCGGGCGCGGCCTGGCACATGCACGCCGTAGCGGCGGCGCAACCGGTCGAGCTGGTCCTCCATGCGCTTCTCGAAATCCGGATCGAGCAGCTTGGGCTCGACGGCCAGCACGAAGAGGCCGGTTCCCGGGCTGTCCGGTCCGTCGGTGAACCATGGTGCATCGAGCGACCAGTTGGCGCCCGATAGGCCCGCCGCCAGCACTTCGACCATCAGCGCGATGTTGGCGCCGCGCTGGCCACCGAAGGCAAGCATCGCGCCTTTCATGGCGGCAGCGGGATCGGTGGTCGGGTTGCCGCTGACGTCCAAGGCCCAGCCTTCGGGAATTTTCTTGCCATCCTCGGCCGCCTTGCGGATGTTGACGAAAGCCGTGGCGCTCGACGATTGGTCGATGACCAGTGGCGCTCCGTCGGCGGCGGGCGCGGCGAAGGACATCGGGTTGGTGCAGTAGACCGGCTTGACCGAGCCCGAGCCGGCAAGCACGGCCGGTCCGTTGGTCGCGGCGAAGGACACCAGCCCCTGCGCGGCCAGCCGCCCGGTGAAATAGCCGAGTGCGCCGCATGTATAGGCGTTCTTCTGCGAAAAGATGGCGACGCCGAACAGGCGCGCCGCCTTGGCGAGACCGTCGATCGTGCGGTCGAAGCCGGTATGCGCCAGACCGCCACGCGCGTCGGAGAGATAGATCGCCAAAGCCGGCCTGGTGATGACCGGCTCGGCCTTGCCGTCGATGCGGCCCGCCTCCAGCGCTTCGAGATAGTCGATGAAATGCGACAGCCCGACCGTCGACAGACCTTCCGCTTCGGCCGCTACGATGGAGGCTGCGAGCGACTGCGCCGCTTCTTCATTGGCGCCGGCGCCGAGCGCCGCCATCCGGCACAGCCCTGTCGCCTGGTCGAGACTGAGTTGCATTGTGAGTGCCTCTAGTGAGTAGTGAGTAGGGATTTAGTGAGTAGTGTGAGCGACTGCCTACGCACTACTCACTACCGACTACTCACTAAAAACCCTAGCCGATCTTGTTCGGGATCCGCGCCTCGATCTTGCCGAGGGCGAAGACCAGGATGCCGGTGATCGCCATATAGATCAACGCCAGGAGCAGCAAGGGTTCATAGGTGAGGAAGGTGCCCTGCCTCACCTTGGACGAGACGGCGAATATGTCGATCACGCTGATGGTCGCCACCAGCGGCGTCGATTTCAACTGCAGCACGGTTTCGCCGGTCAGCGTCGGCAGCGCCCGGTAAAAGGCTTGCGGCAGCCAGATCCGCCGGAGGATCTTCCAGCGGCTCATGCCGAACGCGCGGGCGGCCTCGAGCTGGCCCTTCGGCACCCCGGCAAAGGCGCCTCGCATCACCTCGCCCTCATAACCGGCGAAGGACAAGGTCAGCGCCAGGACGCCGTAGGGCCACGCTTGCCTGAGATACGGCCACATCCAGGATTCGCGAATCCATGGATACTGTGGAAACAGCGAGCCGAGCCCATAGTAGAGGAGCCAGAGCTGCAGCAGCAGCGGCGTTCCCCTGATGACGGTGCAGAAAGCCTTCGCGGGCGCCGCGAGCCAGAAAGGGCCGGCAGCCTGCGCCAGCCCGAGCGGCACTGCGAGCGTGAAGCCCAGTATGCAGGTGACGGCGAGAATCCAGAGCGTGCGCCAGATCCCGACAAGCGCCATTTCATAATATTGCGGCAGCCAGTCCCAGCGCATGAAGAAGGCGGCGGCCAGAACCAGAGCCAGTCCGATCAGGACCAGCACGATGCGGTGCGGCTGCAGCCACAGCGACGCGCGGGCGGCTACGTTGACGATGGTCGCTTCGACAGCCATCAACGCGCCTCCTTGACGGAAGGCATGCCGCGCCGGGCCCGGGCCTCGATGCGGCCGATGATCAGATTGGAGACCAGCGTCAACAGAAGATAGATCATGCCTGCGGCGAGGAAGAATGTGAGATAGGCTTTGGTTACGCCCGCCGCTTGCCGCGTGGCCAATGTCAGTTCGAAGAAGCCGACGACTGCGAGCAGGGCGGTGTCCTTGGTGGCGATCAGCCAGAGATTGGCAAGGCCTGGTATGGCGAAGGGCAGCATCGCCGGCAGCGTGATGCGTCGCAGCAGGAGGCCGGGAGACATGCCAAAGGCTCTTGCGGCCTCGATCTGGCCTTGCGGAATGGCAAGGATCGCGCCGCGCATCACCTCGGTCGAATAGGCGCCCTGGACGAAGCCGAGCACGGAAATGCCGGCCACCAGCCCGCTGATGTCGATGCGCTGATATCCCATTGCCGTCAGCAGCTGGTTGATCAAATCGGTGCCGGCATAATAGAGCAGCAGGATCAGCACCAGCTCCGGCACGGCGCGGACGATCGTGGTGTAGACTGCCAGCAGATCGCGCACCACGGGTCCGCCGTAGAGCTTGCCATACGCACCGCAAATGCCGATCACGAGGCCGAGACCGAACGCACCGGCAGCGATCTCGACCGAGTGGAGCAGTCCAACCAGAAGCGTTCCGCCCCAGCCAGGCGGCGTCGGCGAAAGGAGTTCGATGATGCGGGCCGCAGAGGCCGGAAGAAATGCGTCGATCAGCGTCGCCCCCGAATTGCTGGCGCCAAAACCGCCGGCGATGCCGTCAGCGGAAAGCTTGCAAGGGTGGATTTCGACGAAGCCACACGGCGCGCCGTCCGCGCCGCGTGGTTATTCGCTCAGGGATGCATGTCGTCAGTTCGCCTGTGGATCGTCGCCGTAGATGTCGAAATCGAAATATTTCTTGCTGATTTCATCATATTTGCCGTTGGCGCGGATAGCCTTGATGCCGGCATTGATCTTCTCCTTCAGCTCGGTGTCTTCCTTGCGGACGCCGGCGCCGATGCCTGGCCCGAGAACGGCCAGATCCGGCGCGACCATGCCCTTCAGGTCGCAGCATTGCATGCCCTGATCCGATTTCAGGAAGGCATCGAGCGCAATGGAATCAGCCTGCACGGCATCGAGGCGGCCGGCGGCAAGATCCTGATTGGCTTCGTCCTGAGTCTGGTATTCCTTGATTTCCGCGGCTTCGGTGAAGTGCTTCTTGACGTAGTCGGCATGCACGGTCGAAACCTGGACGCCGATGATTTTGCCCTTGAGATCTTCCGGGGTAGCGCCGAACTTCTGGTCCTTCGGCCCGATAATGGCGGTCGGGGTGTTGTAATATTTGTCGGAGAAATCGATCGTCTTCTTGCGTTCGTCGGTGATCGTCATCGAGCTGGCGATGACGTCGATCTTCTTGGTCGTCAGCGCCGGGATTATGCCGTCCCAGGCAACGGGCGTGATGACGCAGTCGAGCTTCTGCTCGGCGCAGACCGCGTCGATGAATTCGATTTCCCAGCCAACCCATTTGCCCGAGGCATCCGGCGAGGTGAACGGCGGATAGGGTTCGGCAGCGACACCGACCTTGACCGGATCGGCCTTGGCCACGCCCATCGCGGCAACGCCGAGTAGAAGCGCTGCGGCAAATGTCTTCAGAACGGTCTTCATTTCAATAACTCCCAGTTTTGTTGTTGTTCCCGTTTTTCCATCCGCCTCGGCTTAACCGATGTTGCGGATGAATTGCTTCAGCCTTTCGGATTTCGGAGCGCCGAAGATCTGCTCCGGCGGTCCCTCTTCCTCGACCAACCCGTTATAGAGATAGACGACATGCGTCGCGACCTCGCGGGCAAACTTCATCTCATGGGTGACCAGCACCATGGTGCGGCCCTCGCGCGCCAGATCGCCGATCACCTTCAGCACCTCGCCGATCAGTTCCGGGTCGAGCGCCGAGGTCGGCTCGTCGAACAGCATGACGCGCGGATTGATGGCCAGCGCCCGGGCGATGGCCGCGCGCTGCTGCTGACCACCCGACAGATAGGCCGGATAGACGTCACGCTTCTCGGCCAGGCCGACGCGGGCGAGCAGCTTTTCGGCCTCGGCGATAGCCACCTCGCGCTTGACGCCAAGAACATGCACCGGAACCTCGATGACGTTCTCGATCAGCGTCATGTGGCTCCACAGATTGAAATTCTGGAAAACCATGCCGAGCTTGGAGCGGATGCGCTCGATCTGCTTGCGGTCGGCGGGAACCGTGTGGCCGTGGCTGTCGGCCTTCATCCGGATCTCCTCGCCATTGACGCGGACGATGCCGCTGGTCGGGTTCTCCAGGCAATTGATGCAGCGCAGCAGCGTCGACTTGCCCGAACCGCTGCCGCCGATGATGGCGATGACCTCGCCGTCGCGCGCCGACAGCGAAACACCCTTCAGCACATGCAGTTCGCCGAATTTCTTGTGCAGGTTCTCGACATGGATGGCTTCGGCGGCGCTGTTCTGCGCCGTGTGCTTCAGGGCGGGGGCCGTGCCTTGCGTTATCACCTTTTCGGTGCCTCACGAAGCGGCTGGACCCGTCGCTGCTGGAATCTTTTACTCATTACCCATCACTGGACAGACTTCTCATTCTCAAGATGGACCGTTCCGCTTGCCTCCGTCAACCATGCTTTTTGGACCATTGATCACGGCTCGCTGAGTAGCTATTGGCTGGATGGGATGTTTCAGGAGCACTTGGTGGGTAGAGCATACGGGTCGCAGTCCATGGCCGGACCCCTGCAGCGCGTGCTGATGCGGTCCGCCGCAAGCGCCATGCACCGCGCCGAAGCATCGGAATGGCACTATGGCCCCGGCTTCGATCCGCAAAAGGCGGCTGCCCAGCATGAGGCGCTGGCGACGCTGGTTTCGGCATCTGGCGCCGAGATCGAATGGCTGACCGACGCCGACGACGGGCTTGCCGATTCCGTCTTCACCCACGATCCGTCGCTGATGACCGACCACGGCGCCATCATCCTTGCCATGGGCAAGGCGTTGCGCCGGGCCGAGCCCGGCCTGCACGAGGCGGCCTACAGGCGCATGGGCGTGCCTGTCCTTGGTCGCATCGAGCATCCCGGACAGGTCGAGGGCGGCGACTGCGTCTGGGTGGATTCACGGACGCTGGCCGTCGGTCGCGGCATGCGCACCAACCAGGACGGCATCCAGCAACTCGCCAACCTGCTCACACCCAAGGGTATCCAGGTCTACGGTTACGATCTGCCGCTCTGGCACGGCGAGGAGGCCTGCCTGCATCTAATGTCGGTGATCAGTCCGCTCGCCGACGATCTGGCGCTGATCTATGCACCGCTTTTGCCGGCTGCCTTCTACCAGATGCTGCGGGCACGCGGCATTCGCCTGGTCGAGGGCGACGCGCAGGAGTTCTTCGCCTCCAACGGCCTCAGCCTCAATGTGCTGCCGACCGCGCCGCGCGACGTGATCGCCGTCGCCGGCTTCCCAAAGACGGCGGCGGCCATGGCGGCCGCCGGCTGCAGGGTTTCGACCTTCGAGGCGGACGCGCTGTGCATCGCCTGCGAGGGCGGCCCGACCTGCCTCACACGTCCGGTGCTCAGACAATGACGACAGTCGGCGAAGCGCTCATCACTTTGCTCGAGGCCCATGGTGTAGACACCGTCTTCGGCATTCCGGGTGTGCATACGGTCGAACTCTATCGCGGGCTGGCGCGCTCGAAGATTCGCCACGTCACGCCGCGCCACGAACAGGGCGCCGGCTTCATGGCCGACGGCTATGCGCGCGCCAGCGGCAGGCCGGGCGTCGCCTTCGTCATCACCGGGCCGGGGCTGACCAACACCATCACCGCCATGGGCCAGGCCCGCGCCGATTCGGTTCCGATGCTGGTGATCTCAGGCGTCAACGCCACGACGACGCTGGGCAAGGGCCTCGGCCATCTGCACGAGCTGCCCGACCAGCGCGGCATGATGGAGAAGGTCGCGCTATTCTCGCACCGTGTCACCGAGGCTGGCGAACTGCCCGGCGTGCTCGCCCGCGCCTTCGCCCTGTTTTCGTCCTCGCGTCCCGGTCCGGTCCATATTGAGATCCCAACCGATATTATGGTCAAGCCGGCCGACGGCATCGCGGCTTTGCTGACGAATGTAGCGCCGCCCGAACCGGATGCGGCGGCGATAGCAGAGGCGGCAAGACTTTGCGCGGCTGCCCGCCGACCGCTGATCCTTGCCGGCGGCGGCGCCAGGAGAGCCGAAGCGCCGTTGCAGCGCCTCGCCGAAAGGCTGGGAGCACCAGTGGTTCAGACCGCCAATGCCCGCGGCTTGCTGCACCGCCATTCGCTTGCCGTGCCGGCCAGCCCCAGCCTGAAGGCGGTGCGCGCGCTGATTGCCGACGCCGACCTGGTCATCGCCGCCGGCACCGAGTTTGGCCCGACCGACTATGACGGATATGGCGATGGCGGCTTTGTCCTGCCTACCAATCTCATCCGCATCGACATCGGCGCCGACCAGCTTGCCCGCCGACCAGCTACGATTTCGATCCAGGCCGATTGTGGCGTAGCCCTCAAGGCGCTGCTTTCAGAAATTGGTAGGGACCAGGCGCCATCGGGCGACGGTCAGGCTCGCGCCGCTGCGACCAGGCAAGCCGCGTTCGCCGAAATCAGCCCGGGTCTCCAAGCGCAAACCCGCGCCGTCGAGGTGATCCGTGATGCATTGCCGGGCTCGATCATCGTCGGCGATTCGACCCAGCCGGTCTATGCCGCCAACCTCTATTACGACCACGACCGCCCGGGCGGCTGGTTCAACGCCGCCACCGGCTTCGGCGCGCTGGGCTATGGTCCGGCGGCCGCGATCGGTGCGGCCCTTGCCGTGCCCGATGCGCCGGTCGTTTGTCTCACCGGCGACGGTGGGTTTCAGTTCACGCTGCCGGAACTGGGAGCCGCGCTCGATGCTGCGGCGCCGGTGATCTTCGTCGTCTGGAACAATCGCGGCTATCGCGAAATCGAAACCTCGATGCTCGATGTCGGCGTCGAGCCGGTCGGCGTATCGCCGGCGCCGCCTGATTTCTGCAAGCTGGCCGAAGCCTATGGCATTGCCGCCGAGCGACTCGCCGGCACCGGTCATCTGGCAGACGCACTTAAGCGCGCGCGGGCGACCGGACTGCCGTATGTCGTCGAGATCACTGTCGATTGAGTGCTGTGGCAGCGTCTGCTTGGAGATACGATCTTCGATGGATAGCCGACGGCTTGACGCGCACAAGCGACGCTGTGTCATCGAGATTTTGGTTGAGTGATCGCGCGAAAGGCGCGACCCTTCGGCGGCGGCGCGGCATATGAATGACTGGAGCGGTCGAAGATGACGGACACACTGGACGGCAGACATATTGTGGTGACCGGCGGCACCGGAGCGCTCGGTGGCGCGGTTGTCGGCAAACTGCTGGGTGAGGGCGCGATCTGCCATGTGCCCAATGCCCATGCTGCCGCGCCTGCGCATTTTCCCTTCCCGGCCCATGAGCGCGTCCGGCTGGCGCACAATGTCGATCTCGCCGACCCCGCCAAGGTCGATGCATTCTACGCCAGTGTTACGGATTTGTGGGCATCCATCCATCTGGCCGGCGGCTTCACCGCCGCGCCGGTCGAGAAGATCGAGCCCGCCTCCTTCGCCGAAATGATGGACACCAACGCCCGTACCACCTTCCTGTGCTGCCGCGCGGCAATACGCTCGATGCTGGAATCTTCCGTGTCGGGCCGCATCGTCAATGTCACGGCGCGCGCCGGGCTCGACCTGCGCCGCGGGTCCGGCATGGTCGCCTATGCCGCTAGCAAGGCGGCGGTCGCGGCAATGACGGTGGCGATGGCCGAAGAACTCAAGGGCAAGGGCATCCTGGTCAATGCGGTCGCGCCCTCGACGCTCGACACGCCAGCTACCCGGGCTGACATGCCGGCCGCCGATTTCGGCAAATGGGTCAGCCTCGAAGCGGCCGCGGAGGCCATTGCCTATCTCGCTTCGCCGGCCAATCTGGCGATGAGCGGCACTCTGGTGCCGCTTTACGGCAGGGCCTGATTTGCCGGTATCGGATCGGGCGGATGGCTCGCTGGAAAACCAGCGTCATCCGGCGGCTCAATTGCAGACGAGATCGCCGAGCTTGAGCTTGAACTTGCGCGGTCCCGGCATCAAGGCCGCGCTGGTATCGTCGACGATCAGCACGTCGAGTGCGCAAGTGCCTGCCCGCACCCGGTAATGGTCGTTTCCCACGCGCTCGACCGCATCGATCGGGCCGCGGCTTTCCAGTACGCCGGCGACGGCACCGCTGTCGACTATGGCCTGGATCTCGGCCTGTCGTTGCCAGTAGGGTGGCAACGCCGCCGATGCCGCGATCGTGCCGACCAACAGGATTGCAAGGCTAAAACCGGTGCGGATCACAGAGCTCGCGCCTCCGATCGTTTCGCATACATATCCAGGACGGATCTTTCGGGCCGATGCGGCAGACTATAGGCTCCGTCGGCCGTTTCAAGCACGATCGGCTGCCGGACCACCCAGTCACATTGCGCGACTCCTCGCGGCCATGAAAAAACCCGCGGACCTTTCGGCCCGCGGGTTGCGTGTACAGGCCGCGCGCGAGGCGCGGCGTTTATAGACTTAGCTGCCCTGCTTCTTCAGCGCGGCACCCAGGATATCGCCCAGCGAAGCGCCGGAGTCGGTCGAGCCGTACTGGGCGACCGCTTCCTTCTCCTCGGCGATTTCCAGCGCCTTGATGGAGACCTGCAGCTTGCGGGTCTTCTTGTCGAAAGCGATGACGCGGGCGTCGACCTTCTGGCCGACCGTGAAGCGCTCGGGGCGCTGCTCGTCGCGGTCGCGGCTGAGGTCGGAGCGCTTGATGAAGGTCTCGATGCCGCTGTCGACCAGCCGCACTTCCAGACCGCCATCCTTGACGCCGGTGACCTCGCAGGTGACGACCGCGTTCTTGCGCAGTTCGCCTGAAGTCGCCGCCTCGCCGGCCGTGTCCTTGGCCAGCTGCTTGATGCCGAGCGAGATGCGCTCCTTGTCGATGTCGACGTCGAGCACCTGCGCCTTGACCATGTCGCCGCGATTGTACTCCTCGATCACCTGCTCGCCCGGACGGGTCCAGTCGAGGTCGGAAAGATGGACCATGCCGTCGACATCGCCTTCGAGGCCGATGAACAGGCCGAACTCGGTCTTGTTCTTGACCTCGCCCTCGACCTGGCTGCCGACCGGGTGGCTGCTGGCGAAAGCCTGCCACGGATTCTCGAGCGTCTGCTTGAGGCCGAGCGAGATGCGGCGCTTGGCCGGATCGACCTCGAGCACCACCACGTCGACTTCCTGCGTCGTCGAGAGGATCTTGCCGGGATGCACGTTCTTCTTCGTCCACGACATTTCCGAAACGTGGATGAGGCCCTCGATGCCCGGCTCCAGCTCGACGAACGCGCCGTAGTCGGTGATGTTGGTGACGGTGCCCTTGATCTTCTTGCCGATCGGGAATTTCGTTCCGATCTCGGACCACGGATCGCTCTCGAGCTGCTTCATGCCGAGCGAGATGCGATGGGTTTCCTGGTTGATGCGGATGATCTGCACCTTGACCGTCTGGCCGATGTTGAGGATTTCGGTCGGATGGTTGACGCGGCGCCATGCCATGTCGGTGACATGCAGCAGGCCGTCGATGCCGCCGAGGTCGACGAACGCACCATAGTCGGTGATGTTCTTGACGACGCCTTCGACCACTTGGCCCTCTTCGAGGTTCTGCACGATTTCCGAACGCTGCTCGGCGCGGCTTTCCTCGAGCACGGTGCGGCGTGACACCACGATGTTGCCGCGGCGGCGATCCATCTTGAGGATCTCGAAAGGCTGCGGATTGTGCATCAGCGGCGAGACGTCGCGGATCGGGCGGATATCGACCTGGCTGCGCGGCAGGAAGGCCACGGCGCCGTCGAGGTCGACGGTGAAGCCGCCCTTGACCTGGTTGAAGATGACGCCTTCGACGCGCTCACCCTTGGTGAACTTCTCTTCGAGACGGACCCAGCTCTCTTCGCGGCGGGCCTTTTCACGGGAAAGCATCGCTTCGCCAAGCGCGTTCTCGATGCGCTCGACATAGACCTCGACCGTGTCGCCGACCTTGAGCGTCGAG
>NZ_RZTA01000119.1:0-20508 GCF_004023115.1 Mesorhizobium sp. M6A.T.Cr.TU.017.01.1.1 | reverse complement strand
CGCCCGGCAGCATCGACCAGGTGGCCGCCAGCTCGGCGGCGTCCTTGGCACGCTCGATCGTGTCGTCGAGATCGATGGCCGCGGCGGCGCGGAGCCTCAGCAGGTCACGCGACGAAAGCACGCCGACCAGCATGCCGCCGTCATCGCGGACGGCGAGGTGGCGCACTTTCAGCCGATCCATGCGGCCGATCGCCCGATAAGCGAAGGCGGCGGCGCGGATGCTTATCAGCGGTCGCGTTGCGATGCTTGCGACCGGCATGTCAAAGGCGCGCTCGGCGTCGGACGATATGCGGCGCAGCAGGTCACGCTCGGTAACGATGCCATAGTCCTCAATCGGCTGATCCGGCGCTCCTCGGTCGGACACAAGGACCGAACTGATCTTGCGCTTCACCATGAGGTCGATGACCTGCCTTGTCGGCTTAGTCGACTTCACCACGACCGGCGGGCCGCTCATCAGGCTGCCGACGCGATGGCGATAGGCATAGGGATCAACCGGCTGAAACGCGGGAGCCTGGGGTCGCGACACCGGCTCGGCCCAGCCGGCGCGATGGCCGGCTTCGAGAGCGTCCGAAAGGGCAAGGCAGGCGACCTCTGCCTCTCCGAGTGTTCGGATGTTGCGCTTGCGCAGTTCCGGAATCAGCGTGGCAAAGATGTCTCCCGCCGCGATCGCATCGCCCAGAGCCGAATGGCGGCCAGCTATCTCCAGGCGAAGCCAGGCGGCGATCGTTTCCAGCGAATGGTCTGCCAGATTGGGATTTGCTATGGTTGCAAGAAGCCGGACGCACAGCGCCCGAGGCTTTTTCCAGGGCAAACGGGCGCGTCGGCATTCGCGCTCCCATACCGCCAGATCGAAGCCGATCGAGTGGCCGACGAGGATACGGTCCCCGACGAACTCCTGGAATTGCGCCCATGCGTCCAGGAAGGTCCCGGCCCCGTCAACATCGGCATCCGTGATGCCGTGGACGAGCGAGACCTCGGACGGGATCGCTTCGCCGGGATCGATGAGGAGATCGAGCTGACGTTCCCGGACGACCTTGCCATGCGCGATGCCGATCGCGCCGATCTGGATCACGCGTGCCTTTGTGGCGTCGGGCCCGGTTGTTTCGGTGTCGACGGCCGCAGCCGCAATTGCTATCAGCGGTGTCGCGCCGGTCGCCGGCTTCAATTTCGTCCCTTTCGGCATAGCCGATAGCATTCCTCTGCCGGATGTCCCGGCTTGCCGAGACAGCGCTCTGTCGATGCCGGAAAGGTCGATCTTGCTTGCCCTGCAGCATAGCCGATCCTAGAGAGAAGCGCGGGCCGCGAAAAGACGTTGGCCGCGCAAGTGGAGGGCGGCCGCGATGTCGGCTGTAATGCGCCACAAGCGGTCATTGGGGTCCTCGCCTATCTTCGACTAGCTCGGGCCGGAAGTGGGACCGATCGCTTCCAGCGGTAATCATAGCAGACATTCAGTCGTGCCGGAGCGAAGTTACTGGCTGATCGTTGGGGGCCTTTGCCTTCGCTCAGCGGGAACGTCGCTAAGGGGCGAGACGTGACCCTGATGGCGGCGCAAGGCGGTGGCTGGCGATCTGCCGGCTTCTGACACTAATCCCGGCCCTGACTGTCAGGAGCTTCTTGACTATGCCAAAGGCGGCCACGAATGCCTTGCGATATGTTCGACAAGGCGAGGTGCTTCCTCGGCGATCGCCAAGATGATGCCTGACTTGCGTGTGGAGGCGAAGTCCAGCCCTGCGAAGTAAAGGCCCGGCAGGGCGGCCACGCCATCCGCGTGAACAGGCTGTCCCGCGCTGTCGAGCGCACCGGGAAGCCTCATCCAACTGAAATCGCCCCTAAAACCCGTGCACCACACCACGCTCGTTACGCCGGAGCGGGAGAGATCGAGTGAACCGATCGTCGGGTTCGGCTGACGCATCGCGACCGTCTCCGCCGGGTCGGGCTCCGCAACGGGTGCATCGATCCCGGCGCGGCTGATATAGTCGTCGACATGGCGTTTGACATTTTCGGAGGCTTCATCCGCAAAGCGGGCATTCGCTTCGAGATCGTCGGCGAACGAGAGGCTGCCGCCATCCTCGATGCCGGTGAGGCGCCCAAGAAGCACGACACCCTGGGCGCTCAGCGCCTGAAGGCTTATCGTATGCATCGACCCGAGCACACCACGCGGCGGGATGCGTCCCGCAAATCGAATGACTTCCTCCCGGCGCACGTCGAGAAACCCACTTTCGAGCAGCCAGACCATGATGTCGCGACCCCGGTAGCGCCGTGGGAGCCGTCCGACACGACTGGTCGCAAGGAAGACCGTTCGACCCACGTCCGCCAATTCCTCCGCGATCTGAACACCAGATTGGCCGCCTCCGACCACCAGCACCGCTCCATCGGGCAGATCGGCAGCGCTGCGGTAGCCGGAGGCGTCGATCTGGTGGAGAGCTGGCGACAACGCGGTGGCCCAGACCGGGCGCACCGGACAATTCAGGCTGCCGCTTGCGACGATCACATTGCGCGCCCAAAGCGTGCCGTGTGAGGTGGTCAGCCGATAGGCGCCATTCTCGTGCGTGAGTTCGCTTACCGCAGTATCCGGTTCGATCGGCAGCGCGTTGCGCCCAGCGAAATCCTCAAGGAGAGTGACGAACTGATCGCGCGTCAGGGCACCATCCGGATCCGGACCGTCATAGCAATCGCCCGGCATGACGGTCTGGACGTTGGGAGTATTCATCCGAAATGAATCCCATCGCTGTGTAAGCCAGGTCTCTCCTATGCGGCCCCGCTCCAATACGCTGTGGCGCAGGCCCCGTCGCGCCAGCCAATAGCTGACACCCAGGCCGGCCCAGCCGGCCCCGATGACGACAGCATCGAGAACATCGCCGCCGTCAGTCATTTGCTGCGGTGATCTCATAATCGCCCCCCCCGGCGATCTCGCCAGCCCCGCGCAGCATTAAGCCTTGTCCATGGCAATGAGTCCAGCACCGCCGATTTCCGTCCGACTGGCCGAGCGCATTCCGGTTCGCCAGCGCCGCCGGGCCGCGTCGATGGCCAAATTTTAGGCTGTGGCGCTCGCAAAGTGCGCCGGTCGGTCCGGAGCTGCGCCCGCACGTCCATCCGAATCCCGGAGGTTCACCGTCCAGGCGGCATATTCGCCTTAAAGTGATTTGATACGGTCGAAGCGCTCGCACATTGTCGGCCAGTTTGTTGCCGAGGCAGCCGATGGACGAGATCAAGCGGGTTGCTGTGGGATGCATCGGGCGCGCCGTTATGTTCGGATCGCTTGCCATCGGCTGCGTCATGATCGGCTTCTCCTTCAACCCGGTATCCGCCTTCCGCGCCGGCGCGTTCCTCACGCTGACCATGGTTCTGGCGTTGATGTGGAAAGCCACGACCGCAGGCAGCAAGAATCCCAAGCACACCGAAGTCTGGCTCTATCTCGACGAGAAGTCGCGCCCAGCCGATGGCCCGGCGCGACGGGTGTTTGGCACCATCATGAGCGACGTTTACAAACTCTACGCCCGGATCGCGCTCGGCGTTGCGGTCGGCTTCTTCCTGGTGTCGCTCGTGCTGATGCTGTTCGGTCTGGAAGCTTACAGGCCGCCCAGCAGATAGGAGGCCGCTCCGCCCATCCCCGTCCCTCCGCCTGCAGGAGCCCGGGGTTTTTATCACTTGGCCGATCAGGCTCGGAAGCATAGCTCTAAGCAGAAAACAAACCAAATTATCATCATAATTGAGAAAAACATTCTAATAATCGCTGGAAAATAGCACTCGACAAAGTCTACTGATTTTATAGATTAACCGCCGAAGACGGAGGTCGATATGTCCTATTTCCAGAACGCCCGGACTGCCCGCAAAGGCCAAAGGCTTGGTTCTGACCAGACTTGGCGGCCGGCCTATGCAGGCGCCTTTGCCTATCTCGTTTTTGCCCTTGCGTTTGTGTTCACCGGAGCGGTTGTTCTGGGCCTTATCCCTTGACCATGAAGTCCCGAGCCGTCGGGCCCTGAATGATCAGGGGGTAGCGACCTGCCGCTTTCAGAATACCGGAGTTGAATGAACCGAATTCAGGTGCGCTTTTGCGCGCCCGTGATCCCAACGTGATGGAGGAGATGGCAATGCCGATCGAGTTCACGCATGTTCCCGGTAAAACTCACCCCGCCGACTCAACCGTGCCGTTTTTCTACGATTTCGCGGAAACCGCGACAAAGCTGTCGCTGGTCGAGGACATCGGTTTCCAAAAGATCGTCGTCGACGATCCGGCTGGGCTGCTGACCAATATGGATATTGCCGCCCAGGCGCTGAGCCGCACCTCATCTCTGGAGGTCGTTCTCGCACATTGGGCGGGTGTGATCGAGCCGACGGTGGCGGCGCGGCAATTGGCAGCCCTCGACGCAGAAAGTGGCGGTCGGCTGTCGCTCAGGATGCTCAGCGAGCCGCTGAGCGACGACGATGCCGAGGCACGTCCGGTCGGCCATACGGTCGTCTGGCAGCGGATCGACGAATATCTGGTGCTGCTGAAGCGGTTATGGTCGAACGACAGGCCGTTCGATCATGAAGGCGCCTTCTACAGCGTCAGGTCCGGGTATGTGCCGCGCAAGGGACCGCATGGCGCCGACATGACCATCCGCATGGGCGGACAGTCCGGAACGGCCCTCAGGGTCGCCGGGCGGCATGCCGATGTCTTCGAGCTGACGCCAGGTTCGCTCGACGAGATCCGGCAGCTGATGGAGCGGGTGCGCAGTGCCGCCGCCGAACACGGCCGGGCCGGCAAGCTGCGTTTCGCGCTTCCCGTCAGGATCCGTTCGGAGGACAACGCCGCCTGTCAGAAGGCGGTCGAAATTGCCGGGCCTCCGGCGCAGGTCGCGCTGGCGCTGCTTCCTTACGCGGCCTTGGGAATCCAGGAATTCATGATCGTTGGCGTCGACAGGCCACGCGAAATCGCGACGGCTGGCCGCGAGGTGATCGCGCTGTTGCGCAACTCGGTGGCGCGTCGCGAGGCCGATGCCCCGCAGCCCGAGGCGTTTGCGTCCCGCGTGGTCCGGGAAACACGTGCCGCAGGCTGAACGCTGGTTATTTCAGGACGCGTTCGACAATGTCGCCGAAGGTCGGCGGGTCGAACGCCGGCAGAATGAGAGGCTCGACGAAGCCGTCGCGCCGGGCCGTCAGCACATACTGCATCATGGCCTCGTTATCAGGCATTTCAAAAACCTGAACGAAGTCATAGGCGCCGAGCGTGGCATAGAAGGCGACGGATTTGCCGCCAAGGGCTGCAACCCGCTCCTCGCTGATTTTCCGGCGATTGGGGCTGCCGGCAAGCTCAGCCAGCCCCTTGTCGGTCAACCGCATCAGCGAGACGTAAAGCCGGCCGGTCTTGGCTGCGGCGGGTGTGTCGGCAGTATCTTCGGGCATATCAGTGCGCCTTGCCGGAGAGTAGCGACAGCGCCGCGATAACGGCGCTTGAATCGGTCAGCGCGCCGAAAATCCCATTTTCGACCGTCACCATGTGGAGTGCAGCCTCATGCGCATATCTGTCGCCGCTGGCGCAAGCATCCGTGATCGTCAGGCACTGGAAATTCCGGTCGCAGGCCTCGCGCAAGGTCGTGTGCACGCAGACATCGGTCGTGCATCCTGAAAACAGCAGATGCGTGATGCCCTGCGCGCGCAGCACGTGCTCGAAATCGGTGTAGGTGAAAGCGCCATTGCAGGTCTTGTCGACGATGATGTCCTCAGGCGCGACGTCGATCTCGGGAACGATCTGGAAGCCGGGGCTCGAACGCAGCAGGATGTCGGTACCCTCAAGGCCGGCCCGTTTGCGGCGCCATTTCTCATAAGGCGTCATGTCGGCCATGTCGGCCCGGTAGCCTTGCCTGGTGTGGATGATTTTCAGGCCTGCCGCGCGGGCGGCCGCGATCAGGCGGTTGACCGTCGGCAGGATGGCTCGCAGCGGGCTCGGATCGTATCCCTGCTTGGCGAAATAGCCAGATGTCGACAGGAAATCCTCCTGCATGTCGATGACGACAAGAGCAGTATGTCCAGGCACCAGCCTGCCGTCGTAAGGAAAATCGAAAGGCGTCGCCTTGATCATTTTTCTCTCTTCTCCAGCGAGATATGTTTCGCCGGCTCAAGACCCCCGGGTTTCGTTCGGCAGGACGCCGATAGCGGACGGGTCAATCCGGCAGTCGATGACTTGTCCGGGAACGGCCGCGACGGCTGCTTCCGAGCGCAGCGTCGCAACCATCTGTTCGCCGGTCGCCGTCCGCAGCAGGATGCGTTCCAGCGCGCCGACAAAGGAATTCTCGACGACCGTCGCGCGAAAGCCGATCTCGTCGTCCGTTGCCTGCCCGATGCAGATGTCCTCGGGGCGCACCCACACGGTCAGACTGTCGCCGGGCCGTTCGCGGTCTTTGACCAAGGGAAAGCCGAAGCGCGTGCCGAACGCCTCGACCATCGTCTCGTCATCATCGGCACGATGGCCGGACAGGAAATTGTTCTCGCCGAGAAAACCGGCGACGAAGCGCGTCGACGGTTTTTTGTAGAGGTCGCGAGGCAGCCCGATTTCGACGATGCGGCCGTGGTTGAACACTGCGATGCGATCGGACATGGCGATCGCCTCCTCCTGGTCGTGGGTGACGTAGACGAAGGTCACCCCGGTCTCGCGATGCAGCCGTTTCAGTTCCTTCTGCATGGATTCGCGCAGCATGCGGTCGAGCGCCGAAAGCGGCTCGTCGAGCAGCAGGATGCGCGGCCCGAAGGCCAGGGCGCGGGCGATGGCAACGCGCTGCTGCTGGCCGCCCGACAATTCGCGCGGCTTGCGCTCGGCCAGATTGTCGAGGCCGACCAGCGACAGCATTTCGGCCACCCGCGCGGCGATCTTCGGCTTCTCCCATTTGCGGACGCGGAGGGAGAAGGCGATGTTGTTGGCGACGGAGAGATGCGGGAACAGCGCATAACCCTGGAAGACGAAGCCGAAATTGCGGTCCTCGGGGTCGACATGGGTGATGTCCTTGCCGTCGAGGCGGATCGTCCCCTTGCTCGGCGTGGTGAAGCCGGCCAGCGACATCAGCAAGGTCGTCTTGCCGGACCCCGAGGGCCCGAGCAAGGTGACGAACTCTCCCGCCTCGACCGAGAGGTTGATCCCGGTCAAGGCGGTGACCTTGTCATAGGTCTTTTCGAGATCGTCGATGACCAGCAATGCCATCAGTTCGAGACCATATCAGATCGGGTCCCTGATCAGCGGTGCGGTCGAGCAATGCAGGCCGCCGCCGCCGAGCTCGACCGTCTCGTAATTGCAGGTCAGCACGGTGATCCCGGCCGCGTCGAGCCTGTCGGCCAGGCGCTTCGAGCGGCTGCCATGCATGATCACCCGGCCGGGCGCGACGGCCAGGCAATTGAGCGACATGGCGCTGTCCTCGGGAGGCAGTTCGATCATCTTGATGCCGCGCTTCTCCAGATACTCAATGAACGGGTAGGGCAGTTCGTTGACATTGACGATCGCCGTCTCGACGTCGACCATAATGAAAGCGCCGTCGATGTGAATACGGTATCCGGGCATCGGCACCTTGATCAGCGTCACGCCGAGGCCGGCGAGGATGCTCTCGACCTGCCGCACGCCTTCCGGGTTGCAGGCGATGGAGACCGTGCAGACGGCGGTCTTGGCATCGATGAAGGCAAAGCCGCCGCCCTCGAAGACGGCCGATCCGTGGATGGTGCCGAGAATCGGGCATCCGGCCTTGGCCAGTGCCCGGGTCACCGGCAGTTCCTCGCCGCGGCGCACCCGCCGCGCCAGGCGGGTGACGATGGCGCCGCCCGGAATGCCGATGACGCTGTCGCGCGTGTAGATCTGCTTCATCGCGCCGGGAGCGGCCTTGTCGACGAGAATGACGTCGACGCCTTCCGAACGCAGCAAACCGGTGAATTCGTCGTGGGCGCGCTGCATAGCGGGCAGGTCCGGCATGGTGCGGCCCATCCAGTACCAGCCTTTTTCCGGATCGCCGAAGCCGCCGACCTCGGGCATCGGCTTGTTCTCGACGACGGAAAGCTCGTCGCCGGGGCGATGCATCAGGACGGCGCGCAGCTTGCCGACATCGTTCGAGCAGCCCCAATGGCGGCCCCATACCGGGATCTGCTCCTCAGCGGTGTCGAAGCCCGGTTCCGGAACGGAGCCGAAGATGCTGAAGAACTTGTTCTCACGGTATTCGTTGTCGCTCATCGCGGTGCTCATGGGTATTCCTTTCCTTTCGATCTGTTTCCGAGGTGTTTGAATTTAGAATTTCCGTTGCCGTTGCCTGCGTTCGATCAGCGCTCGTGCGACCAGCGCCAGCACGGTGACGACGAGCAGGACAGTTGCGATCGCCGCCAGCGCCGGGTCGACGGCATCCTGGATGCTCGTCCAGATGCGGCGCGGCAGCGTGACGACGGCGCGTCCGGTGATGAACAGCGTCACCGTGATCTCGTCCCAGGACGCGACAAAGGCGAGCAGGGCGCCGGCGGCAACGCCGGGAACGATATTCGGCAGGATCACCTTGCCGAAGACGGTCATCGGCCTGGCGCCGAGGCTTCTCGCCGCCTGCACCAGCCGCTGGTCGAGGTTGGAGAGCGACGCGCCGATGGCCAGCACCGTCAGCGGCAGGGCCAGCACGACATGCACCAGGATGACGCCGGTGTAGCTGTCGAGCAGCGACAGCCGCGCCCACAGCTTGACCATGCCGACCGCGTAGATGATCGGCGGCACGATCATCGGCGACAGCAGGAGGATGCGCATCAGGGACGGCCACCAGCCGCCCGCTGCCCAGGCGCCGACGGCGAAGGCGACGCCGAGAGCCGTGGCGATCGCGGCGCAGGCCAGCGCGATGCCGGCGCTGGTCAGCATGCTTGGCAGCCAGCCCTTGCTCCAGTCGGTCAGTGCCGCGAAATGCTCCATCGAAATGCCGTCCTGCGGCAGCGACAGGTAATCGCGGTCGGTGAGCGCGACCGGGATCACCACCAGGATCGGAACGAACAGGAAGCCGAGCAGGCACCAGGCGAGCAGGCGCGGCAGGCCGACTTCTATGATGCGCCGGAGCCTCATTGCTGCGGCCTCGCGACGAAGGCGGCGCGCAGCGCCGGGCTGCGCATGGCAGCGAAGATAATAATGCCGACCACCAGAAGCAGCATCGTCGACAGCGATGTTGCCAGATCCCAGCGCGAGGTGCTCGATATCTGAACCGAGATGTATTCGGCGATCATCAGGGTTTTGCCGGCGCCGAGCAGAGCAGGCGTGACCAGGAAGCCGAGTGAGAAGACGAAGACGAACAGTGTCGCAAGCGCGATGCCCGGCAGGCTGAGCGGCAGCCAGACGCGCCAGAAGATCGTGGCCGGGCGTGCGCCTAGCGAGCGCGCCGCCTGCATGATACGGCGGTCGATGTCCGACAAATTGGCATAGAGCAGCAGGATGGCGAACGGCATCATGTAGTGCACCATGCCGATGGTGACGCCGAAGAGATTATAGACGAGGTCGAGCGGGCTCGAGATGACGCCCATCTCCATCAAAGCGCTGTTGAGAACGCCGCGCCGGCGCAAGATGGTGATCCAGGAAAATGCCCTGACCAGCACCGATATCCAGAACGGCACCAGCACCAGGAACAGCGAGATGCGGCGCCAGCCTGCCGACATATGGATGATGGCGAAGGCGACGACGTAACTCGCCAGCACGGTCAGCACCGTCGTCATAACAGACACTTTGAGCGTCGTCATGACGACGCGGCCGACCGCTGCGTTGGCGAACAGGCTCTGGTAGTTGGCAAGGCCGAACTTCGGCTCGGTCAGGCTCAATGCCAGAACCTGCAGGATCGGCGCTGCATAGAGGCCGATCGCCACCAGGCTGGCGGGAACGGTCAGCAGCAGAGCTGTTGTCTTGAAATTGCGCATCGGATCAAATTCGCATCGGATGAGGGGCCGCCGCCTTGCCAGCGGCAGCCCTTCCCTGTTGGCTCGTCAATCAGCTCGAGATGAAATCCAGATACTTGTTCTGGAGCTCGGTCTCGTGTTCCGCGTAATAGGCGGGGTTGAGCATGATCTGCGAGGCCGCGTTCTCCTTCGTCGTCGGGTTCACGGCGGCGTCCGCCGGCGTCATCAAGGCCAGGGTCTTGGGATTGGAAGGCCCGTTGCCCATGATCTGCAGCAGCACGAGCTGGCCTGCCGGATCGAGTGTCGAATTGATGAAATCGAACACTTTCTTGCCGGCGGGATTGCCCTTGGGAACCGACCATGCGCTGGCCGAAAGGATGTTCTGTTCCCAGATCCATTTGAACTTGTCGGGCGTCTCCTTGTTGAGCAGGTTGGCGCGGGTGTGCCAGATGTTGCCCATCACGACTTCGCCCTCGCGGAACAATTGCTGTGTCTGCGCGCCGCCTTCCCAGAAGATGATGTCGGCAAGCATCGGCTTCAGCTTCTTGAACGCCCGGTCGACATCGAGCGGATAAAGGTCGGCGGGCGCGACGCCGTCCGCCATGAGGACGAATTCGAGCTGGCCCTGGATCCATTTGCACATGGTGCGTTTGCCGGGGAATTTCGCCGTGTCGAAGAAGTCGGCCCAGCCGGTGGGTGCTGTGCCCTTGGTCGCCTCGGCGTCATAGGCGAGCACGTTCGAATAGACATAGTTCGAGACGCCGAACTCCCCGGCGAAATTCTCGGGCACCTGCGATTTGTCGACGATCGTGTAGTCGATCGGCTCGACCAGATTGCCCTTGCCCAGTGTCAGCGAGTCGATCATGCCGCCGTCGGTGGCGTCCCAGATGACCTTGCCGGACTCGACCATGGCCCTGATTGTCCCGACCGCTGGCCCGGCCCCGTCGATCACCACTTTCATGCCGCTCTTCTTGGTGAAGGGGTCGCCATAGGCCTTGGCGAAGGCGTCCGCCGCGGCACCGCCCCAGTTGCAGACGACGATTTCGGAGGCGTCGGCCTGGGCAACACCCGGCTTGAAGGCGGCCGCAAGTCCGAGGCCGCCGAGGGCAAAGAGGAAAGATCGGCGATCGATCTCACCGCGGTTGAATTTTTCCAGCGCGATCTGCGCCGCGTCTTGTGCGAAATGCGAGATTGTCATTTTTCATTCTCCCATTGTTGATGGTGACTGCATGTCTTCGCGGATTTGATCCGTCTCTGTTTAGATTCCCACTCTTGCCGGCGGTCGATTTTCCGCTGAGGCGTTTCCTGCCAGTTTCCAATGCGCCTTGCGCGGCGCGGCCACGGAGTGGCGCACGACAAGCTTCACCGCTACCGGCGCCACGTCCGGAATCTCGGCGCCGTTGATGTGGTCGATCAGCAGTCCGACCGCCCGGCGCCCGAATTCCTCGGCGGATTGGTGGATGGCCGTCAGCGGCGGATCGAGAAGATCGACATTGCGGATGTCGTCGAAACCGACCAGCGACAGCTCGGCCGGCACGGTGATGCCGAGCTTGCGGCAGCCTTGCAAAATCCCCAGCGCCAGCATGTCGGCGGAGGCGAAGATGGCGGTCGGCGGACTGTCGAGGGCGGCGAACTGCAGTATGGCACGAAGGCCTGACTGTTCGTCGTAGTCGCCGAAGAAGACGTGATCGGGATTCACCCTCAGGCCACTATTCTTGAGACTGTCCTTGAAGGCCCCGAACCGTTCCCTGCTGCTGAGCAGCGCCGGCGGGCCGCCGACGAAGGCGATCGCCTCGTGCCCGTGCGCCAGAAGATGATCGGTGGCAAGCTGGGCGCCGAGACGGTTATCGGCAAACAGTCGCGGCGCCACGGCGCCCGGAACATCCTCGTCGACCAGGACGACGTTGCTGCAGGCATTGATCTTCTCGACCAGCGCGCCATCGTCCGGATGGTTGGTCATCAGCAGAATGCCGTCCACCTGCGCGTCGTCGATGCGCGACAGGAAGCCCAGTTCCTTGGCCGCGATGTTGCGGCTGTTGAACATCACCAGGCTATAGCCGAGACGGCTCGCTTCCTCTTCCGCCGAACTCGCGATGGCGGCGAAAAATGGGTAGGAGATGTCGGAAACGATCAGGCCGATGGTTTCGCTGCGGCCCTTGCTGAGGCGTCGCGCGATGGCGTTGGGGCGATACTCCAGCTTCGCCACGGCGGCTCTGATGCGCTCGCTGGTTTCCGCGGGCAGCTTGATACGGCCGTTCAGGTGACGTGACACGGTGGTGACCGAGACGCCGGCCGCGTGCGCCACATTCCTGATCGTCGATGCAGCGGGCTTTTTCATCGGAGGCTCGGCCACATTCCTTCAACAGTGCAAACGTCTGCGGCCCTCATATCGACTTCTCCCGACAGCCGAGAGTTCACCATAGGCAACAGGGTTTGTAAACCGCTTTACTAAACCGGTTTCGTGAATTTGCGATCTGTCTTCGGAAACATAGGGTGGTGCCGCCACTAAAATTCGCGGCAGGGCGTGGTCGTGTGCTGATCCCTAACGGAGCCGGCTAACAGTGGGATCTTCCGACGCTATCTGGCCGCCAGCCGGTAGCGCTTGACGGTGCGAAGGCCAGCGCTCATTGCCGGCCTTTCCACATCAGCACCATGAAATAAGGCCCTCCGACCAGGGCAGCCAGCAGGCCCGCCGGAATCTGCCATGGGAAAATGAGCGTCCGGCCGGCCCAGTCGGCCAAAACAAGGATCATCCCGCCAAGGATCGCGGATGCGAAAAGCGGCGGCAAGGCGCGTTGGAAGCCGAGCATGCGGGCCAGGTGCGGCGCCATCAATCCGACGAAGCTCAGCGGTCCGATGACAAGCGTGGCTACTGTCGTCGGCACCGCAATAAGCACCAGGAGGATGACCCGAACGCGAAAGAGGCTAAGCCCGAGCCCGCGCGAGGCGGCTTCTCCAAGCGGCAGGATTTCCAGCCAGCGGATTGTGAGGGGCACGACGGCCAGCAGAGCAATTGCCGTCACAGCTGCGATTGTGGCATCGGCGGCGGTGGCCCGGTAGGTGGAGCCGGATAGCCAGCCGATGAGCGTATCGAGCCGAGGATCGCCGCTGGCGAGCAGCACCGCCGAGAATGCCGATGCCATCGTCGCCACGGCGACACCGGAAAGCAGCAGCCGATCATTCGCGATGGGTTGCCGGCGGCCGGTCTGCGAAATCATCGCCAGGCTGGCCAGAGCCCCGACGAGACCGGCCGCGATCATTGCCGGGCGGCTGACATCAGAAGTCGCGACGAAGAGCAGCGGGATGCCTAGCGAGGCGCCGCCGGAAACACCCAGCACCTCGGGCGCCGCCATCGGATTGCCGGTCATCCTCTGCATCAGCGTGCCGGCCACGCCCAGCATCATGCCAGCGGAAACTGCGACGGCGATGCGAGGCGCCCTGAGCGGCAGGAGGTCGGCAAGTTCGGCGGCCGAGGCCACGTGCCAGCCGGCCGCGCCTCGCCCGACAACAAGCGCGGCGCAGAGAAGAAGCGCCATCACGACAAGCCCAGCCAGCAGATAGACCCACCCGCTTCGCCTGCGCACGGAAGACAGCATGGCGCCGTCCCGATCCGGGCTGGTGCGCAATTTCGGCAGGAGAAGAAACAGCAGCGGCGCACCGAGGAAAGCAGTCGCCACGCCTGCCGGGATTTCGGAGGTGAACGGCACGACCTGCACCAGCCGGTCGGTCAGCCACAACAGCGCGGCGCCCGCTAGGGGCGCCCAGATCATGCGCTGGCGCAAGGTCCGTGCGCCGGCGAGCCTGACCAGCGCCGGCGCCGCAAGCGCCACGAAGCTGATGACGCCGACGGCTGCGACCACCATGCTGCTCAGCGCGACGGCGACAGTCATCCCGGCCAGCCGTGTCACCACGGGTTTCGTCCCGAGGCTTTCCGCACCCTCGTCGCTCAGGTCCAGAAGCCGCAGCGGCCGGAGCAGAAGGAAGGCAGCAACGCCGGCCACCGCGAGCCATGGCGCGAAGCCGAGCACCACGGCGTCGCCGTTCTGGATCAGCGAGCCGCTCTGCCAGATGAAAAGCTCCTCGGAATATTCGCGATTGGCTGCCATCAGCAGGGCGCTCGCCGAACTGCATGTCAGGCTGACCACCAGGCCCGAAATGATGATCGCGACCGGCGAGAAACTCCGGCCCTGGGCCAGAGCCAAAACCGCCAGCGTCGACAAGGCGCCGCCGGCGAGCGCCACCCATTCGCGACCTTGCTCCAGCATCCACGGCGCGTAGAGCGTGGCGATCGTCAGGGCGACGGTAGCGCCTGCATTGGTGCCGATGGTCGTCGGCTCGGCGAGCGGATTGCGCAGCACCTGCTGGAGCAGCGTGCCGGTCAGGCCGAGCGCCGCGCCGGCCAGCAGGCTGATCGCCAGACGCGGCAGAAAGGCATGGCGATAGAGCAGCTGCCGCGGATCGGCAAAGTCCGTCGCCCCGAGCGATTGCCACCACATGTCGGCGGGCAACAGGCGCAAAAGCTGGGCAGCGGTAAGATATGCGGCGAGCACCGCCGGCACGCCGACGAGGGCGACGAGCATCCAGCCGCCTGCCACGAAACGAGCACGAGGGCCAGCCGTGGACTGCATGACGGTCATGCCCGGACCAGAAAATTTGCAAAACGGGTAGCGGCGGCAAGTCCGCCAAACGGCCATACCGGCGGGATTGTTCTGACGTTGCCGGCTTTGACGCAGGGAAGATTCGCCCAGAGGCTGCTTTGGTCAATCCTGATCTTCACATGCGGGGGGATCGGATCGAGGGAAATCACGCGAGCCTCGCCGATCGCAACCAGCTCTTCGATGCCCAGCATGGAAAACCCCCAGCCATCGGTCGGCGCCGTCCAGGCATTGGTGAGGCTCAGCCTGTCGAGCACGTCCTGGAACAGACCGCCCTTGCCGTAAACACGGACGTGACGGTCGTCGAACATGCTGACCACAGCGAGCGGTTGGCGTGCCTGTCCCGACAATTGTGCCCTGATCTGGGCGATTGCCGCCGCCGTCTCCTGGATAAGCCGTTGCGCCTCAGCCTCTCGGTCGAGTCGCAGGCCAAGTTTCAGCGTTTCAATTTCGGCCTGGCGATAAGGCGCCTCGGCACCGTCGTAGAAGGGCACGGTGTGCACTGGCGCGATCCGCTTGAATGGTGCTTCGTCGAGCCCGAAGCCATAGGCGCCGGTGATCAGGTCGGGCTTGAGTTCCAGGAGCAGCTCGAGATTGGGCTCGCCGCGCGAGCCGAGATCGATGCAGCCGGCTGGAAGAGCCGGACCCACGACCCAGTCGCGGTAACCCTTGGTGTCGGCGACAGCGACCGGCCCGATGCCGAGCGAGATGACCATCTCGGCCGAGGTCCATTCGAGGCAGGCGATCCGCGGCGGCGGTGCCGCACGCGCCAGATCGCCGCGCAGACCGAGGCTCGTCGCGGCCAGGCCGGCAAGGCATCGGCGCCGCGTCAGGGGTGCCAATTGGGTCCGGGCCTGCACGCGAGGGTCACCATGTGTACTTCACCGAGCCCTTGATCCGGCGACCCTCGCCATAAAAGCAGCCAAAGCTTTCTGCGAAGCAGGAGGCGACATAGCGCTTGTCGAACAGATTGCTGACATTGAGGTTCAGCTCGGCGCTCTGCCATTTGTAGTGGAGCGCGGCATCGACGAGCGTGACGGCCGGCACCTTGAACGTATTGGCGTCGTCGCCGTAGGTCGAGCCGACATAGCGGATGCCGGCGCCGAGCCCGAGGCCCTCCAGCCTGCCGCTGCCGACAGTGTAGTTCGCCCACAGCGAGGCCGCGTGTGTCGGCACGCCGAAAGGCGTGTTGCCCTGGTTGCTCGTTCCATCCTCGTTGATGCTGGTCGGGCTGGTGATCTCAGTGTCGAGATAGGTGTAGGCCGCCCTGAGATCGAAGCCGGAATCAAGGCTCGCAACACCTTCCAGCTCGATGCCGCGCGAGCGGATCTCGCCGGTCTGGAAGATGTCGTTGGGCGCGCCAACGCCGCCATAGCGCACGACATTCTGCCGGGTCAGGTCGAAGGCCGAAACGGTGACGAAGGAGTTCCAGCCGACCGGCTGATATTTCAGGCCGATTTGGTACTGCTTGCCGGTTTCGGGGACGAGGGGATTGCCGTTGCTGTCGGGGCCGGACACCGGCTGGAACGATTCGGAATAGCTGACATAAGGGGCAAGACCGTTGTCGGCGAGATAAAGCAGGCCGGCGCGGCTGGTGAAGGCGTCGTCCTTCTGGCGGGGATCGAAAGCGCCGGCCAGATTGTCGTAGACTTTCGAGTCCGCCCAGTCCTGTCGGCCGCCGAGCGTCAGCCGCCAGTTGCCCAGCTTGATCTGGTCCTGCGCGTAGATGCCGACCTGCGATTGGGTCGTGTCTGTGTCTGTGTAGGGCGTCAGATCGGTGATTGGGCTGCCATAGACCGGATTGAAGATGTCGATCGGATCGACCGTCCCCTCCGAGGCATAGTCACGATAGGTGTAGCGCTTGTAGTCGAGGCCGAGAAGCAGTGTGTGGGCGAGCGGCCCGGTGTCGAAATCGGCCTGCGCCTGATTGTCGATGGTCACGCCGCTCAGCCTGGTACCGCCGGCATCGGCATAGCGAGAGTATGTGCCATAGGGCGTCCCAGGTCCTTCGGGCGTCTCAGGTTCTTCCTCTAGAAGTCCACCACCGAAGACGCCTTCCTCGTAGTGCTTCAGATAGACATAGCGGGCATGCTGGCGAACCTGCCATGTCTCGTTGAAACGGTGATCGAACTCGTAACCGATCGACACCTGGTCATTGTTGTAGGTGTCGAAGTCCGGTTCGCCGACAAATCGGCTGTTCGGCAGGATGTGTCCGTATTTCGCAGGCCTGATAGTACCGTCCGCAGGCAGATACTGCATCGCCCATCCCGAGCGGTCGCGCTGATAGTTGGCGAGTATCGTCAGGCTGGTATCGGCATCCGGCTGCCAGGTCAGCGCCGGGGCGATGAAGATGCGGTCGTCCTTGACGAAATCTGTCTGGGTGTCGCCCATATGAGCGGCGCCGGTGAGGCGGAACAGCAGCGACTTGTCGGCGTTCACTGCCCCGCTGAAATCGAACTTTCCTTCATAGCGGTTGAAGCTTCCGGCGCCGAGCTCGACCTCGCGGAGGTTCTCCTCGGTCGGGCGCTTGCTGACATAGTTGATGATGCCGCCAGGACTTGCCTGGCCGTAAAGAACCGACGCCGGCCCGCGCAGGATTTCGTAACGTTCGGCGCCGTAGGAATCGAGCGCGGTGAACAGCGTGAAATTGCTTTCTTTGAGCTGCAGCCCGTCCTTGTAGAAGACGCCGCTGGAGTTCGAAATGCCGCGCATCTGCAAGCCGTGGCCACGATTGTCGGTGCCGTAGAGATTGCCGCTGGCGCCTGGAGTATAACGCAGCGCGCTGTTCAGGCTGTCCACCGCCTGCGCTTCCATCTGGTCTCTGGTGACGACCGATATCGACTGCGGCGTTTCGATCAGCGGCGTGTCGGTCTTGGTGGCGGTGGAGCCCTGGGTGGCGACATAGCCGTCGACCGTTCCAAAGGCGCTTTCGACGCGTTCCTGGACGTTGATCGGGTCGAGAGTGGTGGTCGCCTCCTGCGCGACGGCGTGGCCGCCGCCAAGCAGCACAGGCAGCGACATCGCTGCGATCAGCAGGTTTCGGCGCGCAGTCATTTCATCTCGGATTCTTCCGCGACCAGAACCACCCACCATCTCGGCACGCCCCACTTTTTCGAATTTCGACGCAAATCCGGCGCGTCACGACATTTTGTTGACTCAAAAAGTCATCTTCATTGTTGACTAGTAAAGTCATGTTTCATAGTCAACCGGGCATCGGCGCCGAAAAACCGGATTGCCGAAATGCGCGCGCGAAGCCAAAGAGAGGCCAACACCGTGGCTGGAACACATGCCCAGACTGCCTTCCATGTCGAAGCGGTGCGCTTTGCCGTCGGCGAGCGGACGCTGCTCGGTCCTGTCACACTCGAGCTGCAACGCTCGCGCGTCTATGGGCTGATCGGGCACAACGGCTCGGGCAAGTCGACGCTGATCAAGCTCTTGGCGCGCCAGCAGCCGGCAAGCTCGGGCGGCATCACCTTCGCGCAGCGTCCGCTGGTGCAGTGGGGCGCGCGCGAGCTCGCCCGCGCGCTGGCCTACCTGCCGCAGACGACGCCGGCGGCGACCGGTCTTACCGTGGGCGAATTGGCGACGCTCGGGCGCTATCCCTGGCATGGCGCGCTCGGCCGCTTCGGGCACGAGGACAGGCGCCATGTCGACGAGGCGCTGGTCCTGACCGACATGGCGGACTTCACCGACCGGCTGGTGGACGAACTGTCCGGCGGCGAGCGCCAGCGCGCATGGCTGGCCATGCTGGTGGCGCAGAATGCCGGCGTCATGCTGCTCGACGAGCCGATCTCGGCGCTCGACATCGCCCATCAGGTCGAGGTGCTGGGGCTAGTCAGAGACCTCAGCCGTAAGCGCGACCTGTGCGTCGTCGTCGTGCTGCACGATCCCAATATGGCGGCGCGCTACTGCGATGAACTGATCGCGCTGAAGGACGGCAGGCTGCTGACGCGCGGCACGCCGGACCAGATCATGCAGGGCGACGTACTCAAAGGAATTTTCGGTGTCGAGATGGGTGTGTTCGCGCACCCCGTCACCGGCCAGCCCATCGGCTATGTGCAATGAGGCCACTGTGAGAATGAGGAAGAAGCCCTTGTCCAGACATGGTTTGTTCGCCGCGTTGATCGCATCCGTCATCCTGTCGGCCGGCGGCACTGCCGCCCAGGAGCAACCGGGCACGGCCGCCCAGGAGCAACCGGGCGCGGCTCCGGCGATCGAGGCGCCCGCTCCCGCGCCGCCGGCGGAGGCCGCGCCAAACGCCGTCGTGCCGCAGGCGACGCAGCCCGGCGTGACCACGCCCACCCAGACCACACCCATCGAGACTGGTCCTTCGGCGGCGACGTCCCTGACCCTGCCGCATGATCTGTCGCCATGGGGCATGTTCATGGCAGCCGACATCGTCGTGAAAGCGGTGATGATCGGGCTGGCTTTCGCGTCCTTCGTCACCTGGACGATATGGCTGGCCAAGTCGCTGGAGATCCTTGGCGGCAAGCTGCGCGCACGCCGCGCGGCACAAGCCATCGGCAATGCCGCGACGCTGAACCAGGCCGGGCGCGCGCTTGGCCACAATGGTGGTCCCGGCGCCCTGCTGGTGCGGGCGGCGGAGGAAGAGGCAGCGCTTTCGGCCGGCTCGCTCGACCATGTGTCCGGCGACGGGCTGAAGGAACGGGTCACCTCGCGACTGTCACGCATCGAGGCGGCGGCGGCGCGGCGCATGTCGCGCGGCACCGGCGTGCTGGCGACGATCGGCTCGACCGCGCCGTTTGTCGGCCTTTTCGGCACCGTCTGGGGCATCATGAACGCCTTCATCGGCATCTCGCAGGCGCAGACCACCAATCTCGCGGTCGTTGCCCCGGGCATTGCAGAGGCCTTGCTGGCCACCGCGATGGGCCTTGTCGCGGCGATCCCGGCGGTGGTCATCTACAACGTCTTTGCGCGATCGATAGCCGGCTACAGGCAGATCCTTGCCGATGCGTCGGCGGGGGTCGAACGGCTGGTCAGCCGGGATCTCGATTTCCGCACGGTCGCGCCGGCAAAGTCGATGGCCGCGGAATGAACACGGAGCGACGCCATGGCGGCTAGAATTCGAGAGAACATCGACGGCGATCTCGAGGAAAACCACGAGATCAACGTCACGCCGTTCATCGACGTGATCCTGGTCCTGCTGATCATCTTCATGGTCGCAGCACCGCTGGCGACGGTGGACGTCAATGTCGACCTGCCCGGCTCGAACGCGACGCCGGCTCCCCGGCCGGAGACGCCGCTGTTCCTGACGCTAAAAGATGATCTCAGCCTGGCAATCGGCAACGATACCGTGCCGCGCGAAACTTTCGCCGCCACGCTCGTCGGCAGGACAAAAGGCGACAGGCAGACGCGCATCTTCCTGCGTGCCGACAAGGCGGTCGGCTATGGCGATCTGATGGAGGTGATGAACCTTTTGCGCGGCGCCGGCTATCTGAAGATCGCGCTGGTCGGCCTCGAGACGATGCCCGGCGATGCCGCTGCGCCGCAAGATGGAACGGGCCAATAATGTCGCCGGCCGCCGCCCTGCCGATGGCCGATCAGCGTCGTTTCGGCGTGCGCGAGATGGCGTGGTGGGCAGGCGCGGCTGCGCTGGTTCTGGTGGCGCATGCCGCGATCGGCTATGCGATGCAGGGCTGGCGCCCGGCCGCGCCCGATGGCGGGCCGCCGCAGGCGCAGGTGATCGAATTGTCGCCGATGGCGTTCACGCCGGCCATGCCGGCCCCGATACCGGACGAGGTGACGCCCGATCAGCCGGACCCGGCCGAGGAGCCCGAGATAGCCGAAACGGAGCCTCCGCCCGAACCGCCCGTCGAGCAGGCAGAGCCGGTCGTCGAGCCGTCGGAAACCGCTCCGGCCGATGCAATCGAGCCCACCCCGCCGACCGTGGCGGAACGGGTCGACCAGCCGCCGCTCGAGGAGGCCGTGCCCGAAATTGCCGAGGCCGTCACGCCGGAAGTGGTCATTCCGC
>NZ_RZTA01000118.1:0-20675 GCF_004023115.1 Mesorhizobium sp. M6A.T.Cr.TU.017.01.1.1 | reverse complement strand
TGGTGTGGCCACTAGCACGAGCGGCGAACTCAAGGGCGGATACTCTGGCGGCTACATCTTGACAGACGACCCGAAGTTCAAGCGCGACGTAGCGAAGAAATACAAAATGACCGTGTTTCCGGAAACCAAGGGGGCCTTTGTCGTCGATCTGAAGGGGACCTACAAGGCAATGGCAATGGGCCGCAAGTGCCTCACGCAGTGACTCCGGCGAGCAAGGTCTATAGCGAGGTTTTTGAAAAATAACGACTTTTATGGAAGTCAGTTGGCGGAGAGAGCGTCCTCCATACTTATGTCCTCCATCGTCTTCTGATGTCCACCAACCTATTGTAAATAGGTGATTTTCTTTGACCAACTGTCGTCCATTGACGTGACGCCAGAATACTCCATAAGTACTACGCCTTCTGGATCCACCGCAGGACATTGTCCTCTATATCCACTAACCTTTCCACGCATTATAGTGCTCTAAACGCACGCGATCATGGTGTGCGGGTTGGGAGGACTATTTCATGGCAAAGCCAGTGTTAGTACCAGTCGGCCCGGATTTCTCGCTGTCGGCGGCAAGTGTCGACCTGAACCTGAAAGCACACAGAGTCCAACTCGAAGAGAACGTCCCGCCGAGCGCGACAGTCACCGACGAGGGCGCTTATTTCGCCGGCGGGACCGCGGTGACAACAGATTTCACGTACACCGGTATCTGGTTCGGTTCGAACTTCTCAGACCGAATGATCGGTGACGACTTCGGCAACCTTTTTTTCAGTGGCCTCGGCAACGATTTCCTGCACGGCGGGGCCGGGGATGACTCCCTCAGCGGCGGTCTCGGCGACGACACCATCAACGGCGGTGACGGCAACGACACTATCAGTGGCAGTGACGGTAATGACATCTTGAACGGTGGGGCTGGCGATGACTCCATCAGCAGCAGCGATGACAGCGGAGGTCACTCCTCTCCCGGTGACGATACCGTCAACGGCGGGGCCGGGAACGACACTATCAGGGACGGTCGTGGGAACGGCATCCTCAACGGTGGGGCCGGGAACGACATCATCGGCGGCGGCGAGGGTAACGACACCATCTACGGCGGTGCCGGCAACGACACCATTCGCGGCGACGGCGGCAGACCCCTCAATAGTAACGGCACCGACATCATTCACGGCGGTGCCGGTGACGACATCATCTACGGTGATGAATTCCTTCCATCCGGCCGGGATAACATCCTATTCGGCGACAAAGGCAACGACACCATATTCGGTTACCTCGGGAACGACACCATCGACGGCGGTGCCGGCAACGATATCATCGACGGGGGTGATCCCGTCTTCGGAGATTCCGGGAGTGATACCTTGACAGGAGGAGGCGGCAACGACACCTTCATCTTCCACGACTGGGTAAAGGACACGATAACAGATTTCAAGCACGGCCAAGACAAGTTCGACCTAAGGGACACCCACGCCACCTCGTTTCTGCAAGGTGTCGATTTCAACTCAGCACAGTCGGCTCTCGATTACCTCGACGCCAACGAAATATCCGCCGAGGGCATGGTAGTAAAGGTCATCGACGGTTCTGCCGGAACCCTCATCGGTTTCAGCGACGACGCCGGCACAATCGACCTCGACGTGTCAGTGGGTGCGAAGGCAGCAGCTCTCATAACCGATTCAGACTTCATCTTCTAACCCAGAGTGAGGGTGGCGCACAGGTCGCCCCTCACACCTGAGATACACGGAAATGCGGACAGAGCTAGGGAGTGCGCGGCTTAGGGGACGCCCAAACCGGTATCAGAGCCAACCTGACCGCTCCACACACCTCGGCTTCCCCGGGCGGCGGTAACACAGACGGCTTCCAAGTCTCCGACGGGCTCGGCGCCACAACCGCCTGAGCATACGCTCCGCTGAAAGCTTCACGGCTCCCGGAACTGAAGCAAGACCATGCCCAGCTATTCGAAGCGGCGAGCGCGGGCGATTGCTGCAGCGCGTCGGCATCCTTATTTTTTAGAAAAATTTTTGATCACCCTTTGCAGAGGTTAGTCTGCATCTTTGCTAGAAGCCGACCGGTCTACCGCGGGGGTGGTGGGTAGGTTCCACAGGCTTCGCAGGCAATCGAAGGGCAGGTACCTGCTCGGAGGGGCATAGTGGGGAAGGAAATGGGGAAAGATTACAACCAAGCCGTAAAGCCAAACGTTTTCAGCTGGATAGGACGATAGTTGGCGGAGAGAGCGGGATTCGACTTGACGCTTACCTCATTGAAAATATTGAGGTTTTCGCGGCATTTGTTACACAGTCTGTTACACGGCTACAGCGTTAATTTAAGCTCTCGGCATCTGAGCTCGCGCGCCCGAGCATCGACCTAATCAAGCGGCTCGAGGAAGGCAAGGTCAATATCCCCAGCACCGCCACCGCGCCATCAAGAATTACTTCTCGCCGGGTAACCTGACGGCGTAGGGAACTGGCGCTCCGCCGCACCGCTCAGCCTGGTACAGCAAGCCAGCAAGGTTCTCACCCACCAATTTCTATTCAGCGAGGTCTGGGGCGATTCCACCGACGTCAATGTCTCAGAGTCTACGTCCGCCAGCTCAGGCAAAAGATTGAAAAGGTGCCCCTCGGCCGCGCTATAACACGACCGAGCGATACCGGCTGCGCGGAGCTCGAGTAGGTTTGCGGCGAAGGGCAGCCAATCGATTCCACTATGCGGGCAGTCTCAAAAATCCGATACTGGCTCGGGGCATCGTTGCTCCCGGAGCTTCAGCATAGTCTCGCAAAAATTCCCAAGCCGCTTCGGGGCTGACGAGTCTGCGAAGCCGACGAGCGACAGCCAATACCGAGACGCAGACACTACGTGACGGAACTTGATATTGCAGTGCAGCAAGCGTAGAGCACCGCGCGCTTATCGGAGTGTCGTCCATGGCCCTTACCAATGCTGGTAACGAGGCAGAACCTGTCGAACAATCGAGCCATTCTGAGGTCGAGCAGCACAGCACCAAGGCGCTGATGTTGGGCGCACTAGGTGTCGTTTATGGCGATATAGGCACCAGCCCGATCTATGCATTTCGCGAGGCGTTGCATGCATCAGCGGGTGGCAACGTCGCCAGCCGTGGCGACATCCTCGGCGTACTGTCGCTGATCATCTGGTCGCTGACGATCACCGTGACGATCAAATACATCATGTTCGTGCTCCGCGCCGACAATCGCGGCGAGGGCGGAGTGCTGTCGCTTATGGCGCTGGCGCGCAACAGTTTCCCGACCCGCTCTGCGGTGATCCTCGGCATCGGCATCGGCATCGTCGGCGCGGCGCTTTTTTTTGGCGACGCCGTCATTACGCCGGCAATCTCGGTGCTGTCGGCGGTCGAAGGTATGAATGTCGTCACGCCGACGTTCCAGCCCTATGTGGTGCCGCTGACACTGGCCATCCTGGCGATCGTGTTTGCGGTACAGCGGTTTGGCACCGGCGGCGTAGGATTGGTGTTCGGACCCGTTACCGCGCTGTGGTTCCTGGCCATCGGCCTTTCCGGGCTCAACCACATCATGGACGACCCGGAAATCCTGCTGGCAATCAGCCCGCATTACATCGTGTCGTTCCTGGTCAACTCGCCTGACGTCGCCTTCGTTACGGTTGGTGCAGTCTTCCTCGCCGTCACCGGAGCCGAGGCGCTCTACGCCGACCTCGGCCATTTCGGCCGCAAGCCGATCGTGCTCGCCTGGCTGGCGATCGTGTTCCCTTGTCTGTTGCTCAATTATGTCGGGCAAGGCGCCTTCGTGCTGGCAAATGGCGGCGTTGTCGGTCATCCGTTCTTCGAGATGAACCAGGGCTGGACGCTTATTCCGATGGTCGTGCTTGCCACGGCGGCGACCGTGATCGCCTGCCAGGCGGTGATCTCCGGCGCCTTTTCGCTGACCAGGCAAGCGGTACAGCTCAACATGCTGCCGCGTTTCGTCATCCAGCACACGTCGGAAAAACAGTCGGGCCAGATCTATCTGCCGCGCATCAACCTGATGCTGGCGCTGGTGGTGATGCTGCTGGTGGTCGGCTTCGGCGAATCCAGCCGGCTGGCCTCGGCCTACGGTATTTCGGTGACCGGCAATATGCTGGTGACGAACATACTGCTTTTTGTTGTGATGACGCGCATCTGGAAATGGCCGCTCGGCGTCGCGATAGCCTTAATGGCGGTGTTCGTCTTCATCGATACCGGCTTCTTTGCAGCTAACATCGTCAAGGTATTCGAAGGCGGCTGGGCCTCGCTTGCCATTGCCGCAGTGATCGTGATGACCATGTGGACTTGGATAAGAGGCAGCAGGTATCTATTTGACAAGACGCGCAGGAACGAGATTCCGCTCGATTTCCTTGCAGGCAATCTGTTGAAGAGGAAACCGCAGCTGATGTCCGGTACGGCCGTGTTCCTGACCAGCGATCCCGCCAGCGCGCCGACGGCGCTGATGCACAGCCTGAAGCACTACAAGGTGCTGCACGAACAGAATGTCATCCTCTCGGTGGTGACGGCGCAACAACCCGTCGTGCCCGACAGTGAGCGCGTCAAGATGGAGACCGTAAACGAGCTGTTCATGCGGGTGACGCTGACCTTCGGCTATATGGAGCAGCCCAATATCCCGCGCGCGCTGGCGATCTGCCGCAAGCAGGGCTGGAAGTTCGACATCATGACGACCTCTTTCTTCCTGTCGCGGCGTTCGCTCAAGGCCTCGCCCAATTCCGGCATGCCGGTCTGGCAGGACAAGCTGTTCATCGGGCTGGCGCGCACGGCGGCCGACGCAACGGAATATTTCCAGATCCCGACCGGACGCGTCGTCGAGATCGGGACACAGGTGGCGATTTAGTGCATGCCGCAGTTCAGCAGCAGAGAAGCCACTTGAGCGTGTCCATAGAAAGCGCCTCACTGAATACCAAACATCCCCATCCTCTGTTTGGTACGTTTCCAACTCTTGACTTCGGTGAGCAGAACTCTAGCAGCCCTTTCCCAGACTCTCCGCATGAATCGGAGTAGCCTGCTTCCATCGGCGATTTACATCATGGGCATCGCCGTTGAGCGACGGCCACGCTTCCGCCCTAATGGGAGGAACAGCTATGGTCAGTAACACCAGCTCAATGAGTGGCATTGCCTATCCCAGCGACCTGGCTTTGTTGAAGCAGGTCTTTGATCGTGTCTGCGCCGAGCAGGTATCTCCGTTAGTAGCATGCAGGCGGAGCGCCTGAGCGTGAGCGTAATGGCACTGTTCTCGGACGGCGAGTTCGATGAGGCCGTTCTTTTAAGCTTGATGCCCGCTCCCTGCCCAGAACGGGCAGCGTATGACCTCCGATCATCAGGAAGTCCTCACGAGCCTTGTAGCTCGTTATGAAACCGTAGTGTCGATACAGGACCGGATCGTTGAGCACGACCGGCGTTTCGGCCTAGCATCCGAATTGGATGAAGGCCTACTGGAGCGGCTGCTCGTCTCGTTACGGAACGCCCGCGTCGCCCTGGAGCGCGAGATTGGGCCTACTTTTTAGTCCCGCTGTAACTATCGTTGGAGGTCCGCCACCGAGAGGAATTGGCGACGGACCTCGACAGCGGCTGCACCAAGACGGATCGACCGCTGCAAGTCTTTAACCGACGTGGACCTGCATTTGTTCCCCTAATGCAACCATTCCCTGATCTGCGGGCTACGCAAAAGGCGGGGAACCTCGGCCGACATGATAAAGCGCGACATAGCTGGGTATAAGTCCCTTGCAGACGCCGTTCGGGAGTTGATCGGAAGACAATCGTCGTCTTGTAAAGAAGCTGTTTGGGCCAGTCGACACAGAGCTAAGCCCAACCCTAGCTTCATTACTTGAGGCGATTGGTAAGGCCAGAGACGACGAAGCTCTATAGCCGCCCTACATTCCCCTAATGGTTACCTATTGGTTCTCCCCTCCGGTGTACGTCAAGACCGGCCGGCCGGGGACGACCTACGGAGTAAACCACCTAGAGGGTGCAGCCGAGGAACTCATGAAGTGGTCCAAGCGTGGACCTGTGGAGGAAGGCGGTCCAGGCCTGCGTTGACGCGTTTGGGAACCGGGCGACCCCGATGGATGTCCGTCAGGCCTTCGAGGCTGCTGCCAAGGAGGAGGGGGTGCTACGGTCCCGTGAGTAGCGCTCCGGGTTTGTTTCCGACTGCCGGCCCAATCACTGGATGGGCGTCAGGAGCATGTCAGACCGGCATCTAAGGACATCAAAAAACGCGTAGCTGCGTATTTCGCAAAAGCCGGACAGGGGTTCCGCTAATTCCCGGACAGCGATTTCGCTAATGTCGGGACAGTTTGGCGGCGAAGGTCCTCGGGTGCCTTGTTGCGTTCATGGATGATTGATTTCGCCGTTTTCGGTGCCGGTCAAGAGGGGCGCTGCCTTTTGCTTTCGCATGCTGTCGCCCTGGAGCACGATGCGGTGGGCGTTGTGCACGATCCGATCGAGAATGGCGTCGGCGACGGTGGGGTCTGCGACCAGGTCATGCCATCTGGCCCCACCGGGACCTGGGCGGTGATCAGGGTGGATTTGCGGCGATAGTGTTCCTCGACGATTTCGAACAGATTGAAGCGCTGTTGGTCGGTGAGAAAGTGGGTTCCGAAGTCATCCAGGATGAGCAGTTGCGCGCGGGTGAGCTTGTCAATGAGGCGTGGGAAGCGGCCGTCGAGACGGGCGAGCGCCAAATCCTCGAACAGGCGCGGCACGCGCACATAGAGCACGGAATGATCGAGCCGTGCCGCTTGCCGGCCGAAGGCGCAGGCCAGCCACGACTTGCCGGTTCCGGTCTGGCCGGTGACGATCAGGTTCTCATGCGCCTTCAGCCATTCGCCCTGGGCGAGCGCCATGGTGCTGCGCCGGTCGAGCCCGCGCGGCGCGGCAAAGTCGATGTCCTCGATGCAGGCTTCGGGCAAGCGCCCCTTCGAGCTTTTCAAGCTTGGCGCGCAGCTGCTTGTGCTCGTCGTCGAGCCCCTGCGGCAGTGGGATCTCGTCGGCTTCGGCAAGCGATTTCAGTTTCTGGTTTGCCGCTGAGTGATCGTCGACCATGCGGCTGGCAAAATTCCTTGATGGCGGAATGGCCGGATTTTTTCGCAAGATTACCGAAATCGGCTGCGTTCGACCTCGCCTATATCAGCGGCCAGATCACCGATCACCAGAGGACCGCGCAGCTGCTCGAATGGGAGATTGGTTCGGGCCAGGATACCGACCTCCAGCACCCCACCAGACCAATTACCAGGACCGGCTGTTCGCGCAACTCGCCACGGCCGGCGGCACGGCAGAAGTCGGCATGGGCTGACCCGGCGAGGCCATCAACATATCCGGAGCATTGCCGGCCGGGTTTCCGATCTGCGCAAAGAGAGGCGATGCGCAGAGTGCCGTAAGGCCCAAGGTCATTGCAAGAACACGCATGAAAACCTCAACCGAAGATGTGCCGACCGGTCGGCCTGCCGCGTGTCAAAGTGCGAGCATATAGGCGACGAGATCATCCTTCTCGTCCTGGGTGAGCTTGACGCCGAGCACCAGGTTGAAGAACTCCACCGTATCGGCCAGCGTCATCAGACGGCCGTCATGCAGATAGGGTGGCGTGTCCTTGATGCCGCGCAGCGTAAACGTCTTGATCGGCCCGTCGGGCAGTTCCACCATGTCGTTGACGGTCCGCCGGGGTTTGTAGAAGCGCTCCAGTTTCAAATCGTGCATGTTGTTGTCCATGAACGATGTTTGCGGGTCATGGCATGCCGAGCAGCGGCCCTTTCCCATGAACACCCGCTCGCCCGCCAGCTCCTTTCGCTGGCCATGGCGGGATCGAGCTTTCCGAACGCATCGAGCTTCGGCGCCGGCGGAAAGTCGATGATGTTCTGCATCTGCGCCATCATCGCCACCTGATTGGTGCGGTCTGGTAGGTTGACGCCTTTCCTGGTAGCGCTGACATGGTCGCCGTTGAAATAGGCGGTGCGTTGCTCCAATTCGGTGAAATCCTCGACTGAACGCAGCGACCGTTTCGACCCGTGGATCTGTTGGTTGAACAGGCCGCGCAGGCTGGTCGAATCGAGGCGGAAGCGCGCTGCCTGCGGCCTGATATCGGGCGTTAGATGAAAGGCGGCACGCCGGGATTGTAATGCAGTTGATCTTCGCATTGCATTGCACTGTAACCACTCTTTCCAGCAATGTCGTTCCAAAGCCTCGTTGACTCGGCGGCTGCACAATGGGGCCGTCCCGCTCCTGCCAATGAAGATGCAGGACCTGCTCACCGGCGGAATCCGGTATCCCCCATTGCACTTCAAGGCGGCCTTGCGGGCGCGACAGGGCGCCGAATTTTGCTGAGTTGGAGGCAAGTTCATGAAACGCCATGCTGACAGGTATCGCAATATCGGCGACGAGGGCCACATTCGGACCATGCAGTGAAATTCGCGGCTCGCCAGGGATCTCGTAGTGGCTCAGTTCCGCCTCAAGCAACTTCTGTAAAGAGGCCGTCTGCCAATAGTCGTCTGTAAGCATTGAGTGCGTGTCGGCAAGCGACACGATTCTTGCGTATATATTGTGCTCGCCACGGAGGTGCTTGACGCGCAGCTTGACCTCCCCCGGCTGCACCCACTGGGTCGCGGGTCGCTTCACGCCGCAGCGTTCGTCGTGTTGACGGCCATCGGCTCGGTTGGCCAGAGCGCAGGGCAAGACTGATAATTTTTCTCGCCCTTACCGGCGCCGGGATCGAGATCCTGCAGGGCACGCAAATAATAAGTCGCGACATGGACATATTCGACTGGTTTGCCGATTGTGTCGGCATCGCGTGCGGGCTCGCGATTGCAAGCTGGACAAAGAAGTTAGTTAGCGGATTCTCCTAGGTCACGACCTGTCAAGCTGGGGCTAATTGGCCGCGTGAAGCACTTGCCTGCTAGCAAAATCGCCGCGCCGGTCGGCCGCGTGTTCGAAGTCCTTGAAGCCTTGGAGACCCGCAAAGTGGCATACTCGCCTAAATGTCGTGGTCGCGGGTCAGTCGCTCGACCGTTTCGATGATCGCCTTGGCCAGCGCCTCGCCCTCGTTCACGGGTAACGGGCCATAGAGCACGTTCACCGCCTCTTCGCTCGGCAGCACCCCGGCCGGACAGGTGAGCTCGATCGCGATGCGCACGAGTTGCAGGCCGGTTCTTTCCCCATAGATGTAATTTCTCATCCATGGCCAGCATACTGGCGCTGGGCTGGCGATCGTCAAGGCATGCGGAGTTTGCGCGGATATAGAACGGCGGACGAACGACGCTATTTGGAATCACGGAGCCAACCGACGATCTTGCGTGCTTCTCCCTCAGCCATGTCGAGCCGCGCAAAATATCCAGATGGGATATGGTTGGTGGGTCCCCATTCGGGGTCCGGGTGACCGAGGATTCCTTTGAAAATAATCAATCAGAAATCAATCACGGCGCGTGGTGGCAATAGTGCCCATTCAACGCCGCGAGTCTGGCGTGGCTCCCTCCGCCATACAATCGATTTTATCCGACGTGTCACATCCGCGTGATCTAGCGGTGCCCAATGAAACCGACTAAGGGGGATCGCGGGTTTGGGGGAAAATTCTCGTGAATAGCCAAAAAGACGCAGAGCGTATCCGTGCCGAAATGTCGATCGCACAGGCGATTTATGACGCCATTTGCGAGATGAACGGATCTTCGTACAGGCAAGACAAAGAACCTTTGCGGTGGGACACTTCGTCGGGCACACCGTTGAGCCTGATGAGTATTGACGGCTTTTTCGAATTGCGGGAACTCGCCCGGCGCATAGCGTCGAAAATCGACACGCCTGCGCTGATCAGTCTGAAAAGCCACACCGCGCAACCGCCAAAAAAGATTGACTTCCACTAGGATAGATTTGCCATCGTGGGCCAGATGAACGTAGCCTCGTCGGCCAGGATCATTATCCCGCGTCTTCGTGCGCTCTTTCGAGCCCCGCCTGAACGATTCACAGCGTCCTCGAAACATCGACGCTGGTATAGAGTTCGGATTCGCCAGCTAACGGCGACGCCAAAGCCGGCCGTGTTGCTTGTTGTCGTGCAGAAATGCTCAATGGGGTACGCCTTCCCGGCGACAGCGGTTCCCCATCCAACCGAGTCAGTTTGGGCGTGAGGGCTGGTGTCCGCCACGGAACGCGAGCCCGGATGAGACGACCACTCGGGTTTTGACGTGTGCTTCCCGCCGGAACAGAAACTCGGGTGGTCGCTGATGTCTTGGCCCGATCTCGCGAAGGAAGCCAACGGCTGGTAGGCGTCGGAGAATCATGGCAAGGTGGAGCAATAGGCGTTAGGAGCCCCTAGATGTTCGGCCCTCTGGGTGCTCTGGTTCTGGCCGATAAACTAGGCCCAGAATGGTTTGGCGGACCGAGCCCGTCTTTCGATCTCACGGCTATGTAGCTGAAATTGTTAGGCTTTTCGAGCTCATTGTTACGCAGTTGGTTACACCGCTGAACAATGACCTCTAAGCTTCGCTTCTGAGTGCGCCCGCCCGATCCAACCGACTTCGTGAAACCAGCCCCGTAGGTACTCCGCACGTGTACGTTGAGGCTTGGGTCAGACGGTGACCCGATCCGCGAAACATCCGCCGAGGATGGCCGCTGTGCGCCCCAAACTCGGTCATTGCGGCAGCTTCCGGTTCGTCTGAAAAGCAGACGTTCCTGACAATCCTGTGGGGGCGTGGCAGCGCCGACACCCGACAGCGGCGCCAGGTGGTCTGCTGGCAGCCGACCCACCAATCAGGATCCGGCATGGGCCGCGACTCGAAACCGATCTGCCTGGGCCACCATCCGGCGCAGGTTGTCATTTAGCTGTTTTTGCGTGGCTTTTTCATCCAGACCCCACAGCCTTGCCAGTGCGGCCACCGACAAGGACAATGCCTTTGTCGGGTAGCTTTCTCCCGAAGTCGAAGCGAACGGAGCGTCGGTTTCGGTCAGGACACGATCGCGCGGCAGTATTCCGATCATTGCCGACGCGCGGCGGCTTCTCAGCATCGGAAGACCCACGGAGAACCATGCGCCCATGTCCGCAGCTTTCTGGGCATGGGCTACAGGACCAGAGAACCAGTGGAACACGGGCAATCCCGCATCGGGCTGGCGCTGAATTGCCTCGATGACTTCGCCACTTGCGTGCCTGCTGTGGATCGACATTACGCGACCACCGGCATCCGCGCACGCCCTGAGCAGCCTTCGGAAAACGTCCTTCTGGGTATCGAGATGGCGGACCGAATCTTCGCCGCCATCGATGCCGATCTCGCCGACATACCCTGTCTCGCCAAGAAGACGTACGAACATGCCGACTTCGCCATGCCGCTCGTGGACCAGTTGGGGATGAAGGCCGAGCGCCGTCCTGATACGCCTCCTGCCCTTGGCGAATTGCGCGGTGTTGGGAAACGCCTTCGGCGTGTTGGTAACGGAGAGAACGTAGGTTCCGGCATGGTCAATCTCGGCTGCCGCGGCAGCGGGCGAAGGGAAGAGATCGAGATGGCAGTGGAAGTCGATCAAGTACCGAGTCCTTGGCTCCTGAGATAGGCACCAACCTCCTCGAGACCGCGCTCGTGGACGCCGAACCATCCTTTTCGTTCTACAGCATCGAAGGGAAGGGCACCACCGGCGATCGCCCGCTGGCGGGCGCCGCGATGGTCTCGCCCGACCGCGACCAGCATCGCCATGATGTCATCGCGGATGTCAGGTCGGTCCCATACGTGCCCAAGATCAGTGTATTGATACGGCGTGGTGTCGGCTATCCCTGCCTTCGCGAAGGCAGCCCGTCTGATGAGGCATGGCACGCAATGGCCGCATTGCTGGCTCTTCCGCTTCCACTTGCCGCAAGAAACCGTCGCTACGGTCGTCCCTTTGAGTTCCTCGCCGGGAGCCAGGTCGACGAGCATCTCGCCCTTCGTCTTGTGCCTGTACGGGTTCTCGATATGGACCGGCAAGTTCATCGTGTCGAAGAGCGACTGCATCTGCCCGAGAAATCTGGGATGGGTGGTCCTAGTGCTGTGGGAGCCGATCCTTCGCCTCGTAAGCGGCGCGTTCAACGCGATGAAGCCGTTCTCAGGGACGAAGAGTGCGATAGGGCTCGCCGAGCGTTTTTTCGCCCTGAGCGCGCTCGCCGCGACGACCCCGTAAGCGAGAAAGCCCAAGCTTCGGGTGCGCATACTGGTATCGTTGATGTTCGGTCCGGAGAACACCGGATTGGCGTTGGCGGCAAACCGTGGGAGCTTCTTCCCCAGGCGTGGAACGAGGTGCCTCTGATAGCTTTGGTCCCCACGATAGGAGTGGCTGACAAGCAGCGGAGTCCTTCCCTGATCTACCAGTTGGTGCGCGCCGATGAGACTGTCGAGACCACCAGAGAACAGGCAGACGCAGTCCGCAGACCCAATTCCGATGTGTGACCTATGATGTCGCAGGATGGTCTCTTTCGACGGAGGTTCCTTACCCCCGGCGGTGAAGTGCAGTTTCCACTGGTCACCACTCAGGAAACTCAACGCCTGCTCCAGCTCTCCTGTTACCGCTTGCCACCGAGCCGGCCGGGCAAGTGGAATCTGTAGCTCCACCTCGCGGGACCAGCCGTTTCCGGAATGGCTGGATCGATCCACGAACGTGTCGGCGGCGATTACGCCCAACGCGATCGAGAGGAAGTCGAAGGCCTCCGGGTCAACCCCGACACCCAGCCGTCGGACGGCGAGGTCCAGGGTGCGCCCGATTGAGGCGGTTCCGGCCCGCTTCGGTCGGGATCCGTAGAGATAGACGTGAATGGAACCGTCCGCGTCGTCGTCGGGAATATCGTCTTCGTCGGTGTGGAACTCGAGCCTATTCATCGTTCGCCTCCCACTCCCGCCAGACCTCGGTGACCGCTTCCCGCATGAAGCGTTCGACTGCGGCCTTGTTGACCCCAGTGCTGCCGGACATCCGCGCTCCGAGCTTCTTATCCACGACGACCCGGATGAGCTCGAGAAGTTCAGCTTCCGCTTCCGGGGTTCTCTTCTCGTCCGGTGCATTCGCCCAGGAGCCTCCAACCTCCTCGACAATATCTTGGAAGATGGACTGCGAGAGATACTCGGAGATGATCCGATGGACGGTTTCCTCGTCCAGGCGATCCGGATCGAATTCGCCCTCGCCAAGGACCTCGACCATCGCCTCGTCGATGGCGGCCCGGATCCTGTCCTTGTCGGCGTTGTCGGGCGCCAGGGTTTCGGCCAGGCGTTGGCAGACCACGTCCAAAGGCTGGCCGTTCAACGAATCCTTCGACAGGCCCCTTTCGGCTGCTTCTCTGCCATCCCCGCCGAGCGAGTTGAGCACTTCGTAGAGGTCGCCGCCCGACGAGTAGACTGCCCCGTAGCGTCTCGGACCCACCGAGCTGCCACCCGTGGACGTCCGCGCGTAGTGCCCGAGCGATCTCTTGAGGTCGGTCCCGTCACCACCCTTGAGGAACTTTCCGAAAGCGGTCCGAAAAGCCTTGAATCGCTGCGGCTGTGAGGTCGGCACGGGCTTTCCGGGCTGGTCGTCGGTCCCCGGAGGGACCAGAGGCTGCTTGCCGCCCGAACCCTTCGATGACGATGACGTGCCCATCAGCTGTTACCTCCGACAGAACTCTCTTCATCGTCCTTCATCAAGGCCGTCATCCAGCGCGGCGGCGTCTCTATTGTCTTGGCAAAACGGACGAGCTTTCCGTGAGCGGTGGCGTCAGCCTTAGCCAGCATGGCAGCACCCCGGAAGTCAGGCCTGGCCTTCGACCAATCGAGATTGCGGCTCATGGCTGAGATCATCTCCTCCATCACGTCACCGACTTCCGCGGCAGGGATGGCCGCGATCGCGTCCTTGGAGGCCCTGGAAATGGTGCTGACGGTCTTCAGGAGGGTGCCCAAGCTCTGTCTCGCCACAGGACTCAAACGGGTAGATGCGACCCTCAGCGGCAAGGTTTCGCGAGCGAGATACACGGCTGGACGCAGGTCGACGCCGGCGAGCATCGGATCCAGCTTCAGCCAGTCAAGGACGAACGGCGCCTGCTTCTGCCAGTGGATCGGCAACGTCTCCGCAGGTATCTCGCCGACCCACGTCTCGAACTCGGAGAAAAGGGTCGGCTTCCCGTTCGGAGCAGCATTCACCAATGTGCCGAGCTGCTGGATCGCCTCCTCTCCTACTATGCGTTCGAACAGCGCGAGCTTCGCGATAAAGGATTCGCTCAGAGGCATGCCGCGCCTCTTCGCGGTCTTCGAACGCATCCGTATGACGTTCAGCAGCCGCTTCACGATCCGCGGGTTGCCGTTCACTCGAACCGAATGCGCCAGCAAAGGTGCAAGCCGATCCATCGATTCGAGAGTGGCGGCCAGTTCGCTGCCTTCTGAGATGCCGAGGGTGGAGACGACGTCCTTGACCTCGAACGGTGGCTCTTCGGACCAACTCTTGCGGAGCTTGGAGATCAGCGCCGCCCTTACCGCCTCGACCTTGCCCGCATCCACGGACTTCGCGCTTGCGATCGCCAGCATGGCCAGATACGCGCGTACCTCCTGCAGGCCTAGCTTCGGCACCCGGATCGGCACCTGGATCAGCTTGTCGAGATAGTCGGTGATGTGGCGATCGCCAGGATCCGAGAAATGCTTTGCCACCGCAAGCCGGATCATCTCCTCGTCTGCCGCCACGATGAAGGCGGTGTTCGGGAGGAAAAGGAACAGGCGCATGGCCTCGAGCGTGGAAATCGCGTTGGCTGGCAGACAGCGATCGAGATTGTCGACGAACACCACCAGCCGCCGCCCCGTCTCGTTGAGCAGGTCCTCGAATTCTTTCCGAAACGCCGCGATTTCTTCGGGCGCGTTCCGCTTCTCATTGGGCTTCAGAAGCCCTTTCGCTCGTTGGCCTGCATCGTTGGCGGCATCCTTCACCACCTTCACGTCGGCTTCGTCTCCGGTCCCTTCCCAGATGTCCTCTAAAGACTCGGCCGCCTTGCCGAACATTCCGAAGGTCGGAATCCCGGCAGCCAGCGCGCCGGCATCGGCCGCGATTCCGAGCAATTTCAGCTTGTTCACGCGCCGATAAAGGCCGGCCGCCCTTTCCTTCAGTCCTTTGGAACTCTGGTCGTAGAGCGTCTTGGCGATGACCGTCATGAGCGCGGACTTCGCCTCGTCGAAATCCTGGTAGAGCCACGCGTCGAAGGTAATGATGAGGTTCTGGCTGTCGGCCTCGAGTTCTTTCTGAACCAGCTTGAGGATGCTCGACTTGCCGACACCCCACGTGCCGTACACGCCGAGTGAGATTGGCAGCATGGCATCGTCCGCGATCATCTCGCAGATCATCTCCGAGACTTCGGAATAGTTTAGGTAATCGACGTTGCTTTCACTGTCCGCCCACATAATTCCTCCCAAGCCCCAAATAAGTTGACGGAGTTACGCGCGGCGGTCAATCGCGAGCGAGGCAATCATCTGGTGATCGCGTCGCTTATCAACAGCTGGCCCGAGAGCACCTGAAGGCGGTCTTCAAAGACATGGGCAGTCCAAAGAGCATGTCGAAGTCGATGAATTCCAACTTGGAGGGACTTATGCGCCCAAGTGCCCATTAGTAATGGGGCATTGATTGACCTGGAACAACTGGTACCACCGGGCTATGCGATGGGGAGTTGGCCGGATTTATCGTCCAAGCTGCAGGACCCAAGTCCCGCAATCGGTTCAGCGGCGATCGATCAAAGGTGTTCGCCATCTTGCGCGCGGCCTCGATGGGCGTCCATTGTCAAGATGGCGTGGTATTACCACGCCGTCTTTGCGAACAGCGCGAAGTGCTTCAGTGCTTCAGATCATGCTAAAATGAGCAGGCTAGACTTGGGAGGCGGCGGATGGGCCAGCTGGTCATTGAAACGCATTGGGAGAGATTGGTTCGTCGCTCCAATCACCAGTTTATCCAAGCAGAAGATTGGCTGGTCAACGCAACTTCCGCAGGCGATGCCTGTGTGGCTCAGGACGCAGCATATGAGGCCCTTCGAACAGGCATGTCTGCTGCGATCTTTCTTTATCATTTCGCGGAGGTTGCGTTTGAGCGGAACGCGGTGAACCCACACCCTGCGAGTATCGCTGCGATGCGAGCCCTCATTCAGGCCAATTCTCATTCAGTCACGGGAGATGCTCGTCCTGACGACCATCGCATCCTAGGTGGTCTCGCAAACGCAGTGAAGCATGCGGAGCTAAAGGACCCGAACATCATTGAGGTACCGCATACCGGAGTCGTAGTGCGGATTTCCCACGGCAAGCCGGTTGCTTTCGACGAAGGCCGTGCAAACGGCACGCCACAGGTTGTGGTAGTTGCGACCGGTCGCGATCGACCTCTAGGAGCTATCATCGAGAACGTCAGCCGTGGCTGGAATGCGATCCTCGGGCTGCCGGTTTAGCAGCGCTTGTTCTTGGGTCGAGCTGATCAAAAAGGGACCTCGGTCTGATTTTCCCCGATGGGCGGCATGAAGATCACCCCTTGGCGGCTGGTACATGCGCCCGGCCGGCGCCGATCCCGGCCCCGCCGGCGCCATCTTTGGCGCCTGGGGCAGTTTTCCGTGCAGCCGCCCGTCGCCAACTCCGACCGGCTCGAAAAGATCGTCGCCCAGCTGGGCCTGCACTGGGACGGTGCTGCGCTAGCCGCGCTTTGCGTGGAGATCGATACTTTGGCAGGGTCGCAGCGGCCGGCGCCGTTCGCCGCCGCGGCGATCGCCGCTCGTGTCGTCGCGACGCGACCGGATTGCGAACTTCTTGCCTGGTGGCTGGCCGACCTGGTGCTGGCGCAAAGCCTGCGCTGGCCGCGGCCGCTGCCGCTGCCGCTGGCTCAGGCCTTTGGTCCGGCTTTTCGCGATGAGGCCGGCGGCAAGCGCATCCGACCCGCGGACAAGAGTTTTGAGCGGGCGGTTTGCCTGGCGCTGGTTAAAGCCGCGGCGGAGGTCTGCCGGCTGGCCGCCGAGTTGTCGCGCGGAGCGGCTCATCGCCGTCGCACCAAAGCTGCGCGCCAAGGGCGCCGGCGACGTGATTTTTTTGCTGCTCAACGACGACGCCGTCTCCGGATCGCTGGCGACCAAAAACCTGTCCCGCTTTGCGGCGCGGCGCTTGTTCGACCGGCTGCAACAATTGGATGCCGTGCGCGAGCTCTCCGGCCGCACCACCTTTCGGCTGTTTGGGTTGTAGGGATGGGCGAAGCGTCTGCCCGCCGCAAGCCAAACATTCAGCCGGCTTTGCTGGATACCGAGCTGAACCACCTGCCGCCGGAGCTGCGCTGGCGTGAGGGGATAGGCCGCGTCGAAGCGGTGATCTTTGCCGCCAGCGAACCCGGTGACACGTAGTGTCCTCGCGCGGGTGGTGGGAAGAAATTGTAATATCGAGCTGGATAATCGAAGACTTCTGCGCCGAACTCGCCGGCCGACCCTATGAGCTGGTCGCGGTCGCCGGCGGCTGGCAGCACCGGACCAGGAAAATTTTTGGCGACGCCATCCGCGCCGCCTTCGGCACGGCAGCGGGCGAGGGGGCAAAAGAACTGTCGCAGGCGGGGCGCTGGTTTTGATGTGCATTGCCTATTTCCAGCCGATCACGCTGGGCGAGCTGTCGAGCTTTTTCGGCAAGGAGGTGTCACGCGACCTGATCGCCGTGCTGCGCGTGCAGGAGCTGATCGCCTCGGGGCCGCGCAGTCCGCAGCCGGGCGCGCCCTATACCCGGCCTGCCTATGCAGACGCCATCCGTGCTGCTGTAGGTGGAAGTGGGAAGACGGCCGACCTTACGCAGTCGGAGGTTTTGGTGCTGATGTGCATCGGCTACTTCCAGCCGATCACCCGCGCCGAACTGTCGTCTTTCTTCGGCAAGGAGATCAGTCGCGATTTTATTGGTCATCTGCGCGGTGCCGGCCTGATCGCTTCCGGTCCGCGCAGCCCAACGCCGGGCGCGCCCTACACCTATGTGACGACAAAAGAATTCCTGCTGGAGTTCGGGCTCGACACGCTGCGCGACCTGCCGGATTTCGAAGCCCTCGAGGACGCTGGACTGCTCTCGAAGGAGAAGCTACTCGCAGGTGATATCATGCCAGGACTATACAACGACGAGGAAGAGCATGCTTAGCGTCGGCACTGATGAATAATACGCTGCCTGGCCGGTGGCCGCAGTCGCGGCGTCCTCAACAGGATCTACGACCGGGGTTCGCGAGATGACGTGAGGAGACGCTGTCGGGCGTGGGGCGTTGCCTAGAAAATGGTGGGGGGAAATATGCCTGTAGCTCGTATTGAACGTGTCATTGGCGGTTTGGTAACCGCGTGGGCCGAGCCCGGTTCTGATGGCTACTTTGCCTGCCATCACTTTGGATCTAACGTGCATCCAGCCCACCTCTCCAGTTTGGATGAGGTGGCGGATTTCCTACGTTCGCATTTCGGCAGCGGTGTTCGCATGAACCCCGGCTGGGTCAAGATTGTACGGAACATCCACATCGATGGGGTTTTGCTCCGCTGATCGGCGCGAGCCGTTCTGGAGAGCCAAAAACGCCGGTGGCGGTGAATGATGGGTCACTCGCAGGCGCGCTGCGCTGGTGTGAAGTTGTATCCATCGAGAGTGCTATCTAAGCCGCCGGACGGACCCTGGATAAGCAAATCATCCCAAGAAAAATCCTAGACAAATCATGAGACGGCGCTTCTAATTGCTGAGCCGACCGAAATAGCGGGTTGCGCATGTCTCTCAGTGCTTTGGGGGGTTATTGCGAGAGACAGATTGCAATTCTGAACTCTGTTATAACGGCAAGGATACCCAGGGTTTGGGGGAGGGGATTTCGTGATTATCGCGGATAATGAAACCGCCATCGACTACCTGTATTACGAGACGGTCGCTAAAACGGTCGTCAAGCTGATCAGGCAGAAGTCGAAGGAACCGTTGACGATCGGGTTGCACGGCGACTGGGGAGCGGGCAAATCCAGCACGCTGCTGATGATTGAGTCGGCATTCAAGGGACAGACAGACACCCTGTGTGTCCGGTTCAACGGCTGGCTGTTTGAGGGATACGACGACGCGAAGTCGGTGCTGATCGAGACGATCGTCGCAGCCCTCCTCAAGGAGAGGTCCGGGATCGCCAAGGTGGCGGACAAGGCCTGGGACGTCTTGAAGGCCGTCAACTGGATGAAGGCCGCCCGCACCGCAGGCAGCCTGGCGTTCACCATGGCGACCGGGATCCCCGGTCCGGACCTGATCCAGGGGATTGGTTCGATCGCGAGCAAGGTGATTAGCGATCCCAAGGCCTACCTGACCGGCGACGTGTTCAACAAGGTCATGGACGGTGCGGCGGAGCATTTTAAGGAGGCCGCACCTTCCGAGACGACGCCGCAACGGATGCACGCCTTTCGCGAAGACTTCGAGGAGCTGCTGGAGCGCGCCAAGGTCGACCGGCTGATCGTCTTGATCGACGACCTCGATCGATGCCTCCCGCAGACGGCGATCGCCACGCTGGAGGCTATCCGCCTGTTCTTGTTCGTGCCGAACGCGGCGTTCGTCATCGCCGCTGACGAGGGCATGATTGAATATGCCGTGCGCAACCACTTTCCCGATCTCCCGGCGGCGACGGGGCCTACAAGCTACGCGCGCAACTACTTGGAAAAACTGATCCAGGTTCCGTTCCGCATGCCGTCACTTGGCGCGTCGGAGACCTTGGTCTATCTCACCTTGCTGCTCTATCTGGCCTCCGGCGTCAGCGACAGTTCGGTGGAGTTCAAGAGCCTGCTCGAGGTGGCGCGCAAGGCCTTGCAGCGGCCCTGGCTGGGCACCGGCTTCGACCGAGACAAAATCAAGGCGAGGCTGGGGTCCATACCCTCCGATCTGGATGCCGCCCTGCAGCTTGCGGCGGAGATTACGCCGATCCTGACCGAGGGCGCCCACGGCAATCCCCGGCAGATCAAACGCTTCGTCAACACCATGGCCCTGCGCGTCGAGATCGCCAGCGAGCGCGGCTTCCAGGACGATATCAAGCAATCCGTCTTGGCCAAGCTGATGTTGGCGGAGCGATTCGCCCCGGAACTGTTCAACGCGATCGCCCGCGACGCGTCCGCTGACGGCTCCAAGACCATCTCGATCCTCGAGCGGAAGGTGACCTCGAAGGGTGGCAAGGACGCCGATGATGATCCCATGGCCGACTGGCCCAACATCGAGTGGGTCAAGCGCTGGGCGGCGATCACCCCGCCGCTGAACGGCATCGACCTGCGGCCCTACGTGTTTGTCAGCCGCGACCGCAGGACGTCCGCCGGCATCGGTGTCGCCGGCGGCCCCGTGGAAGCCATGATCGAGCGGCTGGCGACGTCGACTCTCGGCATCACGCAGGTGACGAAGGCCGAGGCGGCTGCGCTCACGCCCGAAGATGCCAACCGGGTGTTCCAGGGTCTCGTGACGAAGATTGATCAGACCGAAGATCTCGGCAAACGGCCGCCGGCGGCCGAGGGTCTGGCGCGCCTCTGCGGAGACCGGCCGGAACTGCGCGAACCGCTGGTTGCATTCCTCGGACGACTGCCGGTGAGCAAGATCGGCGGGTGGGTGGTTAGCGGCTGGGGTGTGGCGGTTGAGGGTCCGCAGGCGCAAGAGTTCGCCGAGCTCGTGGGAGAGTGGGCAACGCAGACCTCGAACAAGCCACTGAGCGTCGTCGCGTCGCTGCAGCTGAACCCGAAGTCGAAGAGAAAGTAACATGGGAACCTCCGGCACCAAGCCCAGTTCCCCCCGGG
>NZ_RZTA01000117.1:0-20826 GCF_004023115.1 Mesorhizobium sp. M6A.T.Cr.TU.017.01.1.1 | reverse complement strand
CCCCTCGAGGGGGAGGGGGACGTAGAGCCATGACCACCATCGCAGCAACCTCCGCCCCAGCGCGTCGCCGCAAACTGGTCGGCGCCGGCCGTCGGCAGTGGATCGGCCTGCTCTATGTCGCGCCGGCCGTCGCCCTTGTCGTCGTCTTTTTCATCGTCCCGCTCGGCATGACGGCGTGGATGTCGCTGCACAACTGGCCGCTGATGGGCGAGCACTCCTTCATTGGCCTCGATAATTACTGGGCGATCCTGCGCGATACCAGGTTCTGGAACGCGCTCAAATTCACCGGCTACTACACGGTGATCGTCACGATCGCGATCTTCGTCGTCGCCTTTCCGCTGGCGCTCTTCATCGAACGGCCGCGGCAGATGACCGGCTTCTACCGGACGTCCTTCTTCATGCCGGCCGTCATCGGTTTTGCCTCGGCCAGCCTGCTCTGGTCGTGGCTCTTGAATGTCGATTCCGGCCTGTTCAGCCCGGCCGCCTTCGAGCTCGGCCTGACCGAAAAGAAGGTCAATCTGCTGGCGACCTTCCAGCCGGCCTTCTGGTCGATCATCGCCATGGTCGTCTGGAAGGTGGCGGGCTTCACCATGATCATCCTGATGACCGGCCTGCAATCCATACCGCCGGATCTGCAGGAGGCGGCGATGATCGATGGGGCAGGGCCGCTGGCGCGGTTTCGCGCCATCACCCTGCCGCTGATGCGCCGCACGCTGGCGCTGGCGCTGATTCTGTCGGTTGCCGGCTCGGTGCTCGCCTTCGACCAGTTCTACATCATCCTTCGCGGTGGGCCGCGCAACCAGACGCTGACCGCCGTCTATTGGATTTTCAACCAGTCATTCGTGTCGTTCAAGCTCGGCTATGGCGCCGCCCTGTCGATGGTCCTGCTGGTCATCCTGGTCGCGCTCAGCCTCATCCAGCTGCGGCTGCTGCGCCAACCCGAGGGAATTGACTGATGGCGCAGGCACGCAGCCGCAAACGACGCATCGGCATGCAGATTGCCGAGCACTCGACGGGCACCGCCGCCTCGTTGCTGTTCCTCGCGCCGATCGTCTGGACGGTGCTTTCGGCGTTCAAGCCGGCGCAGGAGTCGCGCCAGCCGCCGCTGCCGCCCTGGCCGACGACGGGTTTTTCGGTCGAGAACTACGCCACGCTCAACACCTTCGGCGATGGGCTGTGGCTGCCGGCGCAAAACAGCATCTATGTCTCTGTCATGACGGTGGTGCTGTCGGTGATCGTCAGCGTGCTGGCCGGCTACGGTTTCTCGCGCTTCCGCTTTCCGCTGAAGAACCTGCTCTTCGTCGTCATCCTGTCGACGATCATGATCCCGTTCCAGTCGATCCTGACGCCGATCTTCCTGGTGCTGACCAAGATCGGCCTGCACAACACGCTGACGGGACTGGTCTGCGTCTATGTCACGCTGCAGCTGCCGTTCTCGATCTTCATGATGCGCAACGCCTTCGACGCGGTTCCGCGCGAGATCGAGGAAGCCGCCCGCATGGACGGCGCCAACAACGTCACCATGCTCTTGAGGGTGATGCTGCCGCTGGTCTGGCCGGGCATCGTCACCATAGCGCTGTTCGCATTCCTCGGCGCCTGGAACGAGTTTTTGGCAGCGCTCGTGCTGATGACCGACCAGTCCAAATTCACGCTGCCGATCATGATGACGGCGCTTCAGTCCGGCCGCTTCGGCGCCATCGACTGGGGCGCGGTGCAGGCCGGCGTCACCGTGATGATGGTGCCATGCCTGGTGCTCTTCCTGTTGCTGCAGCGCTTCTACATCCGCGGCCTCATGGCAGGGGCCATGAAGTGATCCCTATTCGAACGGAGTAAATTGATGACCGCATCGCAATCCGCTAAGCCGAAGCTCGCCTTCCGTCCGCTGCCGGTGCCACAGGTCGATATCAGGGGCTTTTGGGGCGACCGCGTCGATGCAGTCGCCACCAGGACCGCCGATATCCTCTATGACCGCTGCGTCGAGGCGCGCATGCTCGAGCAGATCGACCCGGACCGGCCATCGCCCGGCGTCGTCATTCCGTTCCACTCCCCATCGCCGGACGAGGCAGCCGCCGCCGGCAACGAGTTCACCGGCTCGACGGTGACGACGCAGATGTTCTGGGACTCCGATTGGGGCAAGACGATCGAGACCGCCGCCTATTCACTCTACCGCCGCCGCAATGACGATCTGGAGAAGAAGGTCGACGCCGTCATCGACATGTACGGAAAGCTGCAGCAGCCCGACGGTTATCTCTCCAGCTGGTACCAGCGCATCCAGCCCGGCTTGCGCTGGACCAATCTGCGCGATTGCCACGAGCTCTATTGCGCCGGCCATCTGATCGAAGGCGCGGTCGCCTACTACCAGGCCACGGGAAAACGCAAGCTGCTCGACATCATGTGCCGCTATGCCGACCACATCGCCGAGACGTTCGGTCCCGAGGCCGGCAAGAAGAAGGGCTATTGCGGCCACGAGGAGATCGAGCTGGCGCTGGTCAAGCTCGCGCGGGTCACCGGCGAGCAACGGTATATGGACCTCGCAAAGTACTTCATCGATCAGCGCGGCCTTGAGCCGCATTATTTCGACGAGGAGGCGCTGGCCCGCGGCGCGGACCCAAAAGCCTATCATTTCAAGACCTACGAATACAGCCAGTCGCACAAGCCGGTGCGCGATCAGGACAAGGTCGTCGGCCATGCGGTGCGGGCAATGTATCTCTATTCCGGCATGGCCGATATCGCGACCGAATATGGCGACGACACGCTGCGGGTGGCGCTCGACCGGCTGTGGGACGATCTCATGACCAAGAACCTCTACGTCACCGGCGGCCTCGGCCCATCGTCGCACAATGAGGGCTTTACATCAGACTACGACCTGCCCAATGAAACCGCCTATGCCGAGACCTGCGCTTCGGTCGGACTGGTGTTCTGGGCCAGCCGCATGCTCGGCATGGGCCCCGATGCCCGTTACGCCGACATGATGGAGAGGGCGCTCTACAACGGCTCGATCTCGGGCCTTTCGCTCGACGGCTCGCTGTTCTTCTACGAGAATCCGCTGGAAAGCCGGGGGAAGCACAACCGCTGGAAGTGGCATCGCTGCCCGTGCTGCCCGCCCAATATCGGGCGCATGGTGGCTTCGATCGGCAGCTATTTCTACAGCCTGTCGGACGACGCGCTGGCTGTCCACCTCTATGGAAATAGCACGGCTCGTTTCGATATCGCTGGCGGGCCGGTGACCTTGACCCAGACCAGCAATTATCCTTGGGACGGGGCAGTCTCGATCGCGATCGAGCCCGAGGCGCCGACCGAGTTCACCTTGCACCTGCGCCTGCCGGCCTGGTGCCGCAAGGCGGCGCTCAAGGTGAACGGGGAGGCAGTCGATCTGGATGATGTAACCAGCGACGGCTATGCCGCGATCCGCCGCGAGTGGCGCAAGGGCGATCAAGTCGAGCTCGGCCTCGAAATGGCGGCCGACCGGCTCTACGCCAACCCGCAGGTGCGCCAGGATATCGGCCGCGTCGCGCTAGCCCGCGGTCCGCTGATCTATTGCGTCGAGGAGACCGACAATGCCGGCCAGCTGCATCGCATCGCCTTGCCACGCACGGCAAACATCGAGGCGCGTGAGGAGCCGAACCTTCTGGGCGGCGTCGTGACACTCTCGGCAGTTGCCGAGAAAGAGGCCTCTGAAAACTGGGAAGACGGGCTCTATCGCACCGAACCGCCGGCAGTGGAGGAGACGAAAGTCAAAGCCGTTCCCTATTTCGCCTGGGACAACCGCGATCCCGGCGAGATGCTGGTTTGGCTGAGGAGTTCCTGATCCGCGACGCGGATCTTGAGCCGACGAAAGGCATTGTCTTGAATTTGCCGCCACTGCGCTAATTTAGAGGGGGAGAGTGGCGCCAGCCACTCGAATGGGTGGAGGCAGAGTTGGCGCTCGAAGATGTCGCGCGTCCGAGCGCCGGCGGTCGTTCTGTAGCCGTAGCCGTCGCGGCGGTGCCGCTCCTTTTCGTCGTCAGCGGGTTAGCCATTCGCTATGCGGCATTTGCTTCGGTATCGGACGAATCGGGTTTCGCGGCTTATGCCCGTGCGCTCTGCCGGTGGGATTGCGCCTGGTACATTGGCATCAGTGAACTAGGTTACGAACGCTTTCCTATTCCAAACCAAAGCAATGTCGGCCGCTGGGGCTTCTTTCCATTCTATCCGATGCTGGTGGCGGCGATCCGGATTGTTTTCCCTTTCCCGACGATACTGGTCGCCACCGTCACCTCCATTGTTTGCAGCTATGCCGCCTGCCTGGTGGCATGGCCGCTGCTGGAGAAGAACATGCGCGCCTACGTGCTGTATTGCGCCTTTCTGCTCAGCGGCCCGTTCTCTTTTCACTTCACGACGTTCCTGACCGAACCTCTTTTCGTGCTCCTGACCTCGTGCGTTTTTCTGGCGCTCAAGCGCTCCAGCTATCTGGCCGCGGGCGTTTTATCCGCGCTCCTGTCGGCGACGAGGCTGGTCGGGGTTCTCGTCGTATTTGCGACCGTCATTCAAATGCTCAGGGAGCACCGCGAGCACGGCGGATCGACGCTGTCCTTCCCGCGCTGGGTGCTTGGCCGGCCGGATCTGCTCGTCGCTATCCTCATCTCACCTGCCGGTTTGTTCGCTTACATCCTGTTTCTTTATCTTACGATCGGGGACGGCTTTGCGTTCTTGCATGTCCAGCGCGCATTTGGACGGGTAGCGGGCAATCCACTCGTCTTCTTATGGGACGGGCTCTCCGCCGTTCCGGCCACCGGCTGGCTGCCCACGGCGCAGCAATGGAGCGCGCTCGCCGCAATCGCCGGATTGGCGCTGTCGGCGGGCCTAGTGGCTCGCAGGCAATATGGCGCTGCGCTGTTCTGTGCGCTCTGCATCATCCTGCCATTGATCACCAACCTGGCCTCGATGGTCAGGTACGTCATTGGGCTTGCGCCTCTGACAATGTTGTTGGCCGTCCTGCTATCGGTGTCGAGGCTGACCTACCTAGCGGCTTTGGTTATTTTCCTGGGCGCCTGTTACTTCATGACTGCGGCGTGGATCGGGGGCTACCTTGCCCTGGTCTGACACGCTAGTGCCTTACAGACGCGCCGCCTGGCTCAGCGGCTACGCGTTCGCGGCGATTCTGGCCGGGTCCGAGATCGTCATCCTTGCGCTTGCTCTCAATCCGAACGTCAACGCCGACTATCGCGCCTATTACATCGATAAAACGACCACGTGCCTCAACCGCGATGCCGTCGGCAGCTACACACTTGGCGAGACGGTATCGTTCCGCAGCGACGGCGCCAAACGGGCAGCCAGCATGAAGGTCTGCGGCTGGTCGGGGTCGGCAGGCGACGGCACCCATTCGCTGGGCGAGACCTCGCGGCTTCGCCTGGAGATACCGCCGCTCGGTCACGGCTTGGCTGCCACGCTGCAAATGGCCGCCGTCATTCGGCCACCACAGATCACGCAGAGGGTGGTGATCTCGGTGAACGGGGTTCGGGCGCAGGCGGTGACGCTGTCTGGCAAAGAACCACGGATGGTTACGTTCATCATTCCACCGGCGGCTCTCGGCAAGACCGATACACTCGACATCGCCTTCGACTATCTCGACGGCATCCCGCAAACTCCGGCCGCCAGCAACATCTACAAGCGCTCCATCAAGCTGGTGTCGTTCCGGCTGGATGCTGTTGACACGGATTAGGTGGGGCGGTCGCCTTGCCGGCCGGATCTTCGCCGCGCAAAAACCCATCGGTCGAGCATGAGAAGATTGATCGCTGGAATAAGCAAGCAGGTAATCAGAACGGCAAAGATGGGCGACAGGCCGAGCTTCATGGTGAAAAGCGCCGGCACTGCGTAAGCCATGCCGAAGCCGGTCGCGGTCAGCAAGAGAAAACGCGCAGCTTCCGATCTGTGCGATCCGCTCGACATGAAAGTTACCGATTTGTGGGCGAGATAAGAAAACACGGCCGCCGCGGCGTAAGCCGCAAGCGACGCCTGGATGGGCGTGACGCCGATCCATTCCGATTTGATCAAGACGGTAGCCAGGACAGCATAAAGGATCGTCGCAGCGATGCCGACCAGCCCGAAGCGCGCCAGCAGCTTCAGCCCGGCACCGGCGGTCGAACGGCCCTTAGACATGCGCGCTGCACGCATACTGGGCCCCGAGCGGTAGAGGAGCAAGCAGGCGCTCGAGTCTTCTGGCGAAGGGCCTGGCCGAGGGCAGCAGCAGGAAATGCTCGGATCGGATATCCCGAAAACCCGTCTCCTGAAAGAGGGACCTTGCTTTGGCCGCGTTGAGCAGGACCGCGTCCTGGTCGAATGGACACCGCAACACCGCAAGACGCGTCAGCAGATTATAGGGATTGTGCTCGATGATGCAGGCGACGCCGCCCGGCCGCACGACGCGCCGCATTTCCCGGAAGAAATCGAGCCAGGAGACAGGCGGAACGTGATGGACGACGCAACTGGCGAAAGCCAGATCGAACGCGCCGTCCTCATAAGGCAGGCGCAGCGTGATGCACGCGTGATAGATCACACCTGGATTGTCCCGGCTGGCGCGCAGGATCGATTCCTCCGAGACGTCGCAGCCATCCAGGCTTTCGAACGCGCCTTCGAGATAAGGATGGAGCGAACCGACGCCGCAGCCGATATCCAGCGCCCGCACATTAGCCCCGCCCTGCCGAAGCCCTCGTTCGGCAACGAGACGCCGCAGCAGGTCGGCCTTGGCGATCAGAAAGAAGTCGTGCCTGAGGCCGGAAAACCGGATGGATCCTGCGACCGCCTCGCCATAATTTGATTTATAGCTGTCGAAGAGTTCGGCCATCAGCCGAGGCTCCATTCCTGGGTTTTCGAAGCGATCTTCGGCTCTCACCAAGAGGAGCGGCACGCATCGCCTTATCGAATCCGGTGACCCGATCGATCACGTAAAGCGGACGGCGTTTCACCTCGGCGTGGATACCGCCGACGTAAAGTCCGACCACGCCGGTCATGAAAAGATTGATGCCGCAAAGGAGCGACACGATCACCACGGTGGATGTCCAGCCGGCAATGATGCCGGTTTCAAAAATCCAGGCGAAGATGGCGTAAGCGCCGAACACTGCCGCAAGCGCGGAAATGGCCAATCCGCCCCACAGAGCCATGCGCAGCGGCTTCTCGGAGAAGCTGACGATGCCGTGAACGGCAAGGTGCATCATCTTCCAGAATGGGTATTTGGTCTGGCCCAGGGTCCGCGCCGGGCGTTCGAAAGGCACCGCCGTCTGCTTGAACCCCATCCAGGCGAACATGCCCCTGACGAAACGGTCGTGTTCGGGCATTTGCTTGAAGGTTTCCAGCGCCTTGCGGCCGACCAGGCGGAAATCGCCGACGTCGCGCGGGATGTCGACCGACGTCATTTTCTCCAGCAGGCGGTAGAAGAGACTCGCCGTAATGCGCTTGAACCAGGATTCGCCCTCACGCTTGACGCGGCGGGCATAGACGATCTCGAAACCTTCCTTCCACTTCGCCACCAGATCGAGAACCACCTCCGGCGGGTCTTGCAGGTCGGCATCCATGACGATGACTGCATCACCCGCAGCCGCGTCCATGCCGGCCGTGATCGCGATCTGGTGGCCGAAATTGCGGGAAAGCTCGATCAGCCGGAAGCGCGGCTCGACGGCGACCACGTTCCGAAGGTATTCGACGCTCCCATCAAGGCTTCCATCATCGACGAAGATCGCCTCAGCCTCTCCGTCCAACCGGCAGATCAGGGAGCTGATCCGCTCGATCAGTCGAGGCAGGACCTGCTCTTCATTGTATATGGGAAGGACCAACGAGTACCGTGGCGGCGACACGTTCACCGCAGTCCTGATGCTTTGGATCACAGAGTCTCGCATGCGGTTGAAAATGGAACGCAAGCTACAAAGTTCCCAAGGTACACAAGAAAATGCTAATTTAATGGTTCGGGTAGATGCCGATCATGCGTGGGAAAGGAGATAGGCGGCGTTACCGCGATCGACACGTCCGCATGTGATCGAGACACGACGTCAAAGGGGCTGTCGGCCGGTCCGAACCTGGCGCGAAGCAGTCTTTGAGGAACCTCTTCGGTCATGCCGCCTGAAGCCGATGTCCGCTGGCCGATCTATTCTGCTTGCCACTTCTGCCATTGCACAAGCCACATCGGAACAATAGATGGTGCGGAGCGGCCGCCACTTATGTCAGGCGGAAAAACAGGACTATGCGCATGACCGATACGCTGGACTCAGCGAAATTGACCGACCGCGTCGCGGCCCTGGTCGAAGCGGCCAAACGGGCCGGAGCCGACGCCGCAGACGCGGTTGCGGTGCGCGGCCGCTCGACTGGCGTGTCGGTGCGGCTTGGCAAGGTCGAGGGGACCGACGCGTCCGAGAGCGAGGATGTCTCGCTGCGCGTCTTCGTCGGCAAGCGGGTGGCGAGCGTCTCGGCGACCGCTGCCTCAGACCCGAAAGCGCTGGCCGAGCGCGCCGTGGCGATGGCCAAAGTGTCCCCTGAGGATCCCTATCAGGGCCTCGCCGATCCGGCCCTGCTGGTCGATAAGCCGCGCGACCTCGATTTGTTCGACGCGACGGAAGTTTCGGCCGACCAGTTGAAGGAAGCAGCGCTGGCCGCGGAAGCGGCCGCCCTTGCCGTCAAGGGCGTTACTAATTCGGCCGGCAGCGGCGCCAGTGCCGGGCTTGGCGGGTTGGTGCTCGCCACCTCGCACGGCTTTGTCGGCCACTATGTCGCGTCGCGCTTTTCGCGCTCGACCAGCGTCATCGCCGGCGAGGGCACCGGCATGGAGCGCGATTATGAATTCTCCTCGCGCCAGCATTATTCCGATCTCGACGCGCCTGAGGACATCGGCCGCAAGGCCGGCGAACGCGCCGCGCGGCGCATCGGCGCGCGCAAGGCGGCGACCGGCCCGGTCAATGTGGTGTTCGACCCGCGTGTCGCTCGCGGCATCGCCGGTCATCTCGCCGGCGCCATCAACGGCGCGTCCGTCGCGCGCAAGACCAGTTTTCTGCGCGACATGATGGGCAAGCAGGTGGCGGCGGCCGCGATCACCGTCACCGATGAGCCGCTGCGGCGCCGTGGCCAGGCGTCGCGTCCGTTTGACGGCGAAGGCATCGAGGGCGAAAGACTGCTCATGGTGGAGAAAGGCATTTTGAACCACTGGTTCCTGTCGACCTCGGTCGCGCGGGAATTGGGGCTGACCACCAACGGGCGCGGCTCACGCAACGGCTCCTCCGTCTCGCCATCGTCGACCAACCTCGCCATCGAGCCGGGCGAGCGGGCGCCCGAAGACCTCATCAAGTCGCTCAAATCAGGTTTTTACGTCACCGAAGTGTTCGGCCAGGGCGTCGATATGGTGACTGGCGAGTACAGCCGCGGCGCTTCCGGCTTCTGGATCGAGAATGGCGAGCTCGCCTATCCGGTTGCGGAAGTGACCATCGCCTCGAATTTGAAGACCATGTTCCTCAACATGGTTCCGGCGAGCGATCTCGATCGCAATTTCGGCACCGCCGCACCAACGCTGCTGATCGAAGGCATGACCCTTGCCGGAGCTTGACCAAGTCACCTCCGCCGATGCCCGCGAGGACTTGGCCCTGCTGCGCGACGCTGCCCGCGAGGCGGGCGTCATCGCCATGCGCTATTTCGGCAACAATCCGCAAGTGTGGATGAAGGGCGGCACCTCGCCGGTGAGCGAGGCCGATCACGCCGCCGACGCCTATCTGCGCGAGACCTTGCTTGCGGCACGTCCTGACTATGGCTGGCTCTCGGAGGAGACGGCCGACGATCCGGCAAGGCTTGCCGCCCGCCGCACCTTCGTCGTCGATCCAATCGACGGCACGCGCGGCTTTCTTGAAGGCCTTCGCACGTGGTGCGTCAGCGTCGCGGTGGTCGAGGACGGTCGCACGCTTGCCGGCGTGCTCGAATGTCCGGCCACGGAGGAGACCTATTGGGCGCTATCAGGTGAGGGGGCGTTCCTGAATGGCCGTCGCATTACCGTGCGCCGCCCGGCAGCGATGGTCGAAATCGGCGGGCCGAAGCCATTGGTCGGCCTGTTGCCGGCGGAATGGCAGGGCCGGCTGAACCGCGTGCCCTATATTCCCTCGCTCGCGTACCGGCTGGCGATGGTCGCCAATGGCATGCTCGACGCAACCTTCGTCAAACCCAACGCACATGACTGGGATATCGCCGCGGCGGACCTCATCTTGCGCGAGGCCGGCGGCGCATTGCTCGACCAGAAGGGCCGCGCACCGCGCTATGCCGGCGAAGTGATCAGCCACGGCGCCCTGGTTGCCGGCAGCGGCGAACTGCTCGCCGTCCTCTCCGGCATCATCGCCGGGCAGGACAGTTGAACATATCATCAATGGTTCCAAAGTCGGCGGCTTTGGTCTAGACCTGTCACAAACTCACGATATGTGAAGGACCGACATGACCGCGGAAGACGGAAAGAAGCAGCTTTTGCACCTGGTGTTCGGCGGCGAACTGAAGACGCTGGGCGGGACCGAATTCCGTGATCTCGACGCGCTCGACATCGTCGGCATCTATCCGGACTATCAATCCGCGCAGACGGCATGGAAGGCCAAGGCCCAGGCCAGCGTGGACAATGCTCATATGCGGTATTTCGTCGTTCACCTGCACCGGTTGCTCGACCCCGACACCAAGGCTGCCGATTGAAATCGATGGATCATGAAGCGGTGAAAGGATCGGCCACGAGGTCTGGAGTCAGGAGGCATCCTAGCGGCACCCCGCGGACATTCTGGCGCAAGATTCGCGAACCGCTGGCGCAATCGCGATTTGTCAAGAACGCCATCGCCAGCCTATTTGCGCAGTTCGTTCGTCTGATCCGCCTGACCAACCGCGTTGTCGACGGATCGGCGCAGATATCGGGTGGCGCTTACTCGCAATTCGAGCCGGGCATCATTGCGCTGTGGCACGGCCAGCATCTTCTGACCCCTGCCTACTACCCCAAGGGAAGGCCGCTGGTCGCCATGGTATCGCGCAGTGCCGATGCTGAGCTCAACGCGCTGATGATCGAGAAATTCGGTATCGAGGCGGTGCGCGGCTCGGGCGGACGCGAAGGCGCGAAGCATCTCGACAAGGGCGGCGCCAAGGCGCTGATTGCCCTGAAAAAGTCGCTCGCCACCGGCAAGAACGTCGCCATGATCGCTGATATTCCTCATGGCACGCCGCGCGACGCGGGGCTTGGCATCGTTCTCTTGGCGCGGCTCTCGGGCCGGCCGATCCTGCCCGCGGCAATCGCCACCAGCCGCCGTAAGGTGCTGGAGCGCAGCTGGGACAAGACCACGATCAATCTGCCGTTCGGCCGCTCGTCGATCGTCGTGGGAACGCCGGTGTTCGTTCCGGCCAATGCGGATGAGGCCGAAATGGAACGCAAGCGCCAGGAGGTCACGGCCGCGCTCAACGCCGCAACCGCCGAGGCCTATCGCCTCGTGGATGGCTCGAAATGAGCGGGCGCTGGGCGCGCACCTTCCTGACGGCGTATCGTTTCGCGGGCGCAGCCGCCTATCCGCTGATTGGTCCTTATGTTGCCTGGCGCACCTCCAGGGGCAAGGAGGACCGAATTCGCCGGCGCGAGCGCTATGGCATCGCCGGGCGCGAGCGTCCCGAAGGGCCGGTGATCTGGATCCATGCGGCGAGCGTCGGCGAGACCATCGCCGTCGTGCCGCTGGTCGAGAGCATCCTCGACTACGGCGTCAACATCGTGCTGACGACGGGCACTGTCACCTCCGCTCAGGTTGCCGACGAACGGCTCGGCGACCGCATCATCCACCAATATGTGCCGCTCGACCTCAAGCCGGCGGTCAGCCGCTTCCTCGACCATTGGCGGCCGGATCTGGCGATCATCGCCGAATCTGAGATCTGGCCGATGACCATCCTGGAGCTCGGCGCGCGCCGTGTGCCGCAAGTGTTGGTCAATGGCAGGCTGTCGGACCGTTCGTTCAAATCCTGGAAGAAGCGCGCCAACATCGCCGAGGCGCTGTTCGAGAATCTCGCCCATGTTGTCGCCCAGTCGGAAATCGACGGCGAGCGCTTCCTCTCGCTCGGCGCCCGGCCGGTCACCGTATCCGGCAATCTCAAGGTCGACACGACGCCGCCGCCGGCCGATGAAAGGGCGTTGTACACGCTGAAACGCCAGATCGGCGTCCGTCCGACCTGGGCGGCAATCTCGACCCATGACGGCGAGGAAGTGGTCGCCGCCGAGGTTCACGCGATGCTGCACAAGCGTCACCACGGTCTTTTGACGATCGTCGTGCCTCGCCATCCCGATCGCGCCGAAGCGCTTGCCGCGCAGATTTCCGGCATGGGCCTGAAAGTCGCTCGGCGCAGCAAGGGCGAAAGAATCACCGCCGACACGGACATTCTGCTTGGCGACACGATCGGCGAGATGGGGCTTTATCTCAGGCTGACGGAGATTGCCTTCGTCGGCCGTTCGCTCACCTCCGAGGGCGGCCAGAATCCGCTGGAGCCGGCCATGCTCGACACCGCGGTGCTGGCCGGCCGCAATGTCCAGAATTTTCGCGAGACCTATCAGCGCCTGCTCGACAGCGGCGGCGCCAAGTTGGTGCGCGACCGCGACATGCTGGCCGGCGCCGTCAATTTCCTTTTGAGCAACGAGGTGGCTCGCCACGAAATGATGGCAGCCGGTGCGGCGACCGTCGACGAGATGCGCGGCGCGCTGGCGCTCACGTTGAAGTCGCTTGAGCCCTATATTCAGCCGTTGGTCGTCAAGTCGCGCCTCAAGGGCGCCAACGGCCGCTAAGGTGGCCAGCGAAGCGCCACCCTTCTGGTGGGAAGAACCGGACTGGCGCGCGCTGGCGCTGACGCCGCTGTCCGCGATCTATGCCCTCATTGCCGGCCGCCGCATGCGCTCGGCGGCGCGCGAAAAGGTCGAGGCGCCGGTGCTGTGTGTCGGCAACTTTACCGTCGGCGGTACCGGCAAGACGCCGGTGGCGATCGCGCTCGCCGGACAGGCCAGGCGCATGCATCTCAATCCCGGCTTCCTGTCGCGCGGCCATGGCGGCTCCTTCGCGCAGCCGCATGTCGTCGATCCGCATCACGACGCCGCCAAGCATGTCGGCGACGAGCCGCTGCTTTTGGCCGAGCACGCGCCGGTCGCGGTCACGCCGAACCGGGCCGCCGGCGCGCGTCTTCTGCTGGAAAAGCATGGCTGTGATTTCCTGATCATGGATGACGGCTTCCAGAGCGCGCGCATCCATATCGATTACGCGCTGGTCGTCGTCGACGCGCGCTACGGCGTCGGCAACGGCCGCGTCATTCCTGGCGGTCCGCTCAGGGCTGGTATCGTCGACCAGCTGGTTTTCACCAGCGCGCTGCTGAAGATGGGCGAGGGCCTTGCTGCCGATGCGGTCGTCCGCCAGGCGGCGCGCGCCGGCCGGCCGATCTTCGAGGCGCGCACCCGGCCAAGCAGGACGGCGGGGCTGGTCGGCAAGCGATTTCTGGCCTTTGCCGGCATCGGTCATCCCGACAAATTCTTCGACACGGTCCGTGAGGCCGGCGGCCAAGTCGTGTTGACCCGGTCGTTTCCAGACCATCATTTCTATGGTGAGGACGAGCTTGCCGAACTGGCAACGACAGCGCGAGGTGCCGGACTTGCCCTCATCACCACCGCCAAGGACGCCGCCCGGCTGCGCCACGATGCTGCGCCTGCCGAGTTCCTCGGGCAGCTCGATGTGCTTGAAATCGACACCGTGTTCGATCCCGACCACGTGCCCGAACGCATCATCGACGAGACGCTGGATGCCTGGCGGCAGCGCAAGCTGAAGGGGTGACTTTGGAGCCGATCCGGAAGCTGGTTTAGCGCCGGCTGCGCAATTCGGGATGTGCCTCGATCTCGCGGCGCAGCGAGGCCGCAGCACTGACATAGGGCTCCTGCCTGGCGACGCTCCAGTATTTGAGCTCATCGAGCGGGATGCTTTCGCCGGTGACCGCGCAGCGCACGAAGGCGCCGGGGCTGGTCACCTGGAAGTCGCCGTCTAGGTAGCGGATACGGGCTTCCTTGCCGCCGGGGCCTTCGAAACGGTTCATCATGACATGGAGCCAAGGTTCATGACGATGTCATCGCCACAAATTGCCGGCAAGGTCAAGCTTGGAGCGAGACAAGGTTGGGTTTAGTCGGCTCCGTTTCGGACGACAACCAGCCGAGTAAGCCGGCAAAGTGGATGCCTGGCATCTTACTGCTCAGCTACGATGAAATCCTCGATCTTTTCCGCCGCCAGCCCGGCCTGGAGCGCGATGCGCCGGGCAAGCTCGGCAGCGGCGGCGCGCGGTCGCCCCATAGGCCGGTCGAGCCAGTAGGATATCGGACTGAGAACGATGCGGTCGTCGACGGCGACGATGCGGCCTGACTTCAGTTGATGCTCGGTCATCGGTGGCCGCGCCAGCGCGATGCCGAGGCCGTGAGTGGCAGCATCGAGCACCAGATTGTAATCCTCGAAGCGCCGGTCCTGCGGGCGCGGCCGATAGTCGATGTCCTGCGCGGCAAACCAGGCGCGCCAGGCCGAGGCGTCCGAATCGTTGATCAGCGGGAATTTGAGCAGCCGGGCAGGGTCGCCACGACCGATCTCCTTGGCGAGCTCCGGCGAGGCGACGGGGAAAACATGTTCCTCGAAAAGCTGCACCGAGACGCGGCCGGGGATGCGGCCGCGTCCGCAGCGAATCGACAGATCAATACCTTCGTCGGCGAGATCCGCCTGGCGGATATCGACGTCGAGCACGATGCGCAGCTTGGACGGGTTGTTTTCCAGCGCCGCCATGCGCGGCATCAGCCACAGCCCGCTGACCGAGGGGATCGAGGTCAGCCGCACCACGGCGGTGCCGCGCGGCTCGATCCAGCGGTCCGAATTGCTGGATATCAGCGCGAAGGCCTCAGTGGTGCGCAGATGCAGCCGGTTGCCTTCGATCGTCAGCGAAACGCCGCGCGCGCCGCGATCGAACACTTTCAGCCCGAGCCAGTCCTCGAGCTTGGCGATCTGCCGGCTGACGGCGCCATGGGTGAGGTTGAGTTTTTCGGCAGCGGCCGAAAAGCTGCCCGTCCGCGCCGCGGCGTCGAAGGCGCGCAGGGTTTCAAGCGGCAGCATCGCGTCTGAGCTGTGATCCATAATCACAGCTGACTCTCGATTTGGTCGTTTGTCAACCGGTCAGGAAAGGCGTTTTGTGTGTTTGAGCATATGAAACGCGAGAGAAATGAAATGAGCGCCTATACCGGAACGTTGAATTCGACACAGCGGATGGACACCACGGCAGCCATTGCGGTGGCGCTGACGGTGGTCGGTTGGGCGTCCGCCTTCCCGGCGATCCGCGCCGGCCTCGCCGCCTTCGGGCCGCTGGAACTCGGCGCGCTGCGCTTTGCCATCGCGGCGGTGCCAGCGGCGATCTTCCTCGCCGTCAAGCGGCCGGCGCTGCCAAAGCTCGACGAATTATGGCGCTTTGTCTTCGGCGGCGCCGTCTTCGTCGCGCTCTACACGGCAATGCTCAATTTCGGCGAACTGACCGTTTCGGCGGGTGCTGCCGGCTTCATCATCAATGTCAGCCCGATCTTCACCGCCATCATGGCGATGGCGCTGCTCGGCGAACGCTTCTCAGGCCTGGCCTGGGCAGGCACAGCCATCTCCTTCGCCGGCATCGGCATCATTGCCATGGGCGAGGGGCAGGGCCTGCATTTCAACACCGGCGCGCTGCTCGTGCTGGGTTCAGCGCTGTGCTCGGCCGTCAACACCATCGTCCAGAAGCCACTGTTTGCCCGCCACCACCCGCTGACCATTGCCGCCTCCAACATGGTGCTCGGCGCGCTCTGCCTGGCGCCGTTCCTGCCAAGCGGCCTCGCGCAGGCGGCAGTTGCCGATACCGCCGGGCTTAGCGCCGTCATCTTTCTCGGCATCGTGCCGAGCCTCATCGCCTACGCCGCCTGGGCAACAGCACTTTCCCGGCTGCCGGCGGCGCGTGCCTCGAACTTCCTCTATCTGGTTTCGCCGGTGGCGACGCTGATCGGCTTCTTCTGGCTGGGCGAGGTACCAACACTGCTCGGCATTTTCGGTGGAGCGCTGGCGCTTGGCGGCGTGATCGTGGTGAATTTGAAGAGGTGATTACATCAAATGCTTGACCGCCGACCACACATGGCAGCTAATCCTGATTAGGAATGGGGCGCCAGCAGTGAGCTTAGAATGCCCAAGACGTTTTTTCGGGATGCGTCAACGTTTCGCCCAATAGCGGCCGGTTACGGTAGCTGTATCGCGTCAGATCGCATTACCGTAGATGGCGCTCTAGTCGGCTATCTGTATCGTGAAACACCAGACGGTCCAATTGATAGCGGCTGGCGATTTTTTTCTGGTGACGAATCTGACGAATATGTCAACAATCCAAATAACTTAAGCCTATTCGACGTTAACACAATTGCGAACTACGACCCGCTCATTACCACTTGTCTAGAGGCGCCTTGCGGAAGTGCCTTTTTTCGAAGTGAGGGGAAGTTTGTCTATGAGAAGTTCGCCTCCCAAAATGAGGCCTAGAGCCGTCCATTTGGGGGAGGCCGCTCAATGCAGTCCCCCCTTCACCGCCTCCCGAACAGCCGCTCGATATCAGCGAGCTTGAGCTCGACATAGGTCGGGCGGCCATGGTTGCAGGTGCCGGAGCCCGGCGTCGCCTCCATTTGGCGCAGCAGCGCGTTCATCTCCTCGGGCTTGAGCAGGCGGCCGGAACGCACCGAGCCGTGGCAGGCCATGGTCGCGGCGATCCTGTCCAGCCGTTCCTTCAGCGTATCGACCGTGTCGTTGTCGGCGATCTCGTCGGCAAGGTCGCGCACCAGCTGCTGGACGTTGGTTTCGCCGAGCATCGACGGCGTCTCGCGCACGGCGACCGCACCCGGGCCGAAGCGCTCGACGGCGAGGCCGAAGCGGGCCAGCGTTTCGGAATGCATGGCGAGCCGCTCGGCATCCTCTTCCGGCAGGTCGACGATCTCCGGCAGCAACAGCATCTGCGACGGCACGGCGCGCGCATGCAGCGCGTTCTTCAGCGCCTCGTAGACCAGCCGCTCATGCGCTGCATGCTGGTCGACGATGACAAGCGAATCCCTGGTCTGCGCGACGATGTAGTTCTCGTGCACCTGGGCGCGTGCGGCACCCAGCACCGTGCCAAGCAGCGTCTCCGCCGTCTCAGTCTGTCCGGCACGCGCGTCGGCGCTGTGAAGCGGGCCGGCGTCGAACGCCGCTTGATCGTTTTCGCCGAAGCCGCCATTTCCTGGTTCGGTATTTTCAAACCCCATGTCCAGCGGCCGTTGCGGCGAGCGGGCCGGGTCGAAACCGGCGGAGCCGGAGGCACGGTAGGCCGCCTCGTAGCTGCGGTGGCCGTTGGCCGGTCCTGAATGGGCGTAGGACGCCGCGCCCGGCCGGAATGCCGCCATCATGCCGGCTGCCCCTGAAGTGGCGGCACGGATGCCGGCATTGGCCAATGCTTCGCGGATGGCGCCGACGATCAGCCCGCGCACCAATCCCGGATCGCGGAAGCGTACGTCGGCCTTGGCCGGATGGACATTGACGTCGACGATGGCCGGATCGAGCGTCAGGAACAGCACAGTCACCGCATGGCGATCGCGCGGCAGCACGTCGGCGAAGGCGCCACGGATGGCGCCGGCGATCAATTTATCGCGCACCGGCCGGCCATTGACATAGGCATATTGCTGCAGCGCGTTGGCACGGCTGAAGGACGGGATCGAGACGTGACCGGCCAGATGCACGCCATCGCGCACGGCGTCGATGGCGATGGCATTCTCCGGAAAGTCGGCGCCCATCACTTGCGCGACGCGGCGCAGCCGGCCTTCCGGGCTGTCGTCGGTCGCCGGCAGCTCCAGTGTCGAGCGGTCGGAACCGGCCAGCGTGAAGCGTACAGCGGGGAAGGCGATGGCGATGCGCTTGATCACGTCGCTGGTCGCCGAGCTTTCGGCGCGCTCGCCCTTCATGAATTTGAGCCGCGCCGGCGTGGCGAAGAACAGGTCGCGCACCTCGACCGTGGTGCCACGATTGGCGGCCGCCGGCTTGACGGCGGACACGCGGCCACCCTCGATGCCGATCTCGGCGGCGGTGTCGCCGTTGGCCGTGCGCGAGCGGATCGACAGCCGCGCCACCGAGCCGATCGACGGCAGCGCCTCGCCGCGAAAACCGAGCGAGCGGATGTCGTGGATGTTGTCGGCGAGTTTCGATGTGCAATGGCGCGCGATCGCCAGCGCCAGTTCCTTTTCCGGGATGCCCGAGCCGTCGTCGGTGACGCGGATCAGGTTGAGCCCGCCGCCGGCGGTGACGATCTCGACTCTGGCAGCGCCCGCGTCTAGCGCGTTCTCGACCAGTTCCTTGACCACGCTTGCCGGACGCTCGATGACTTCGCCGGCGGCGATCTGGTTGATCATCGTTTCGGAGAGCTGGCGAATGGGCATGAGGGCACTATAGGCGGATTCGCGGCCCATACGGGAGAGGTAGAATTAAGGAATCCGCGGCTTACCGCGAACGGACCGCGCTCTTCACGTCATGAGCCTGGGCAATCCAGCCGCCAGCGCGTCGACGGCAAGACGGACCTTCAGCGGCAAGTGAGGCGTCTGCAGCCATAGCGCATAGGCGTCGTAAAGAAATCCCGGCTGTTCCGGCAGCAGCGGGACAAGTGCGCCGGCCTGAATGCGCTCACGAACCAGCCAGTATGGCAGCCAGGCAAGCCCCATGCCGGCGGCCGCGACATCGGCGATCGCATCGAGGTCGTCGAGCCGCAAGCGGCTGACCGGCATGACCTCCAGCGCAGGCTGGCCATTGCGCGGAAACAGCCATGGTTGAACGACACGGCCCGAACGGCGGTAGATGATGGCCTGGTGGCTGCCGAGATCCCCTATCTGCTGTGGCCACCCGTGCATCTCCAGATAGGATGGCGACGCGCAGACGACCATGCGCTGTCGCGCGATGCGACGCGCCATCACGCCGGCCTGGTCTTCCAGATTGCCGGTCCGGATGGCAAGATCGCAGCCATCCTCTGCAAGATCGGCGAGGGGGTCGCTGAACGACAGGTCGAGTTCGAGCGAGGGATATTGCTGCGCCAGTTCCAGCAGGATCGGAGCAACGCAGCGCCGGCCGAAATGCACCGGCATGATAACGCGCAGCTTTCCGCGTGGTTCGGAAAGTTGATCGGCCGCGAGCGCATCCGCGGCCTCGGCTTCAGCGATTACCATTCGGCAACGCTCATAATAGGCGCGCCCGAAGTCTGTCAGGCTCTGGCGGCGAGTGGTCCGGTTGATGAGGCGCACGCCCAGACGCTCCTCGAGAAACCGAACATGCTTGCCGACCATCGGTCCGGACAGATCCAGAGCGGCAGCGGTCGCCGCGAACGAGCCCAGATCGACGGTTTTGACGAACACGGCCATGCTCGTAAGGCGATCCATATTCAAAACTCCCAGTTTCTACTGTTCTGTTCAAGCGGCTATTTATCTGCCAGACGGCCGCTGGCATAGCCTATTCGGTTCAAATACTTTGGAGTTATGACCGGATGGCACGTGTTGTTCGTTTTCATGAGCATGGTGGTCCCCAGGTTCTGCGCATCGAGAATGTCGATATTCCTGGGCCAGGTCGGGGCGAGATCCAGATCCGGGTCAAGGCGTTGGGGCTCAACCGGGCCGAGGCGCTGCTGCGTTCGGGCACTTATATCCAGACGCCGCCATTGCCTTCCGGTCTTGGCCTTGAGGCAGCGGGTGTCGTCGAAGCGGTCGGCGAAGGCGTGCACGGTTTTGCGCCAGGTGACGCCGTCAGCGTCGTGCCGCCACAATCGATGTCCTGCTGGCCCGCCTATGGCGAGATTGCCACATATCCCGCCAATCTCGTGGTCAAGCACCCGCCGTCGCTCAACTGGGAAGAGGCGGCGGCCGTCTGGATGCAATATCTCACCGCCTATGGCGCATTGATCGACATTGCCAAGCTCGGCAGGGATGATTTTGGCGTCATCACCGCAGCATCGAGCAGTGTCGGACTTGCAGCGATCCAGATCGCCAACATGGTTGGTGCGACCCCGATCGCGGTCACGCGGTCATCTGCCAAGAAGCAGGCCTTGCTCGAGTTCGGCGCAGCCCACGTCATCGCTTCAGCGGACGAAGACCTGGAGGCCCGGCTGAAGGAAATCGCCGGCCCGGACAACATCCAAGTGGTGCTCGACGCGGTCGGCGGCCCGATATTCGAGCCGCTGACGGCGGCGATGGCACGCGGCGGCATTCTCATCGAATATGGCGGCTTGAGCCTCGAGCCGACGCCGTTCCCGCTGTTCGCCGTGCTGGCCAAGACGCTGACGCTGCGCGGCTATCTCGTCCACGAAATCACTGGCGATCCGGCGAAGTTGGAGGCTGCCAAGGCGTTCATCCTCGACGGATTGATGTCGGGAGCGCTAAAGCCGGTAATCTCCAGGACCTTTCCGTTCGACCAGATCGTCGAGGCGCATCGCTTTCTCGAATCGAACGAACAATTCGGCAAGATTGTCGTGACGGTTTGACCGGGCACTATCGGGATGGCCTCATGCCTGCGCGGCCAGCCAGTCCCGAACCTTGCGGGCATTGTCGCTGAGTTCGCGGTTCTTCGGCCAGATGATGTGGAAGCGCGTGCCGGTTCTCATCACATGGCTGGTGGCGCTCACCAGCAGGCCCGATGCCAGCAGTCGCTCGGCCAGATGCCGCCAGCCGAGCGCGATGCCTTGCCCCTCCATGACCGCCTGAATCACCAGCGCATAGTCGTTGATGCGCAAGCCTCGCCCGGCGTCGGCCTCCTTCAGGCT
>NZ_RZTA01000116.1:3308-21280 GCF_004023115.1 Mesorhizobium sp. M6A.T.Cr.TU.017.01.1.1 | reverse complement strand
CACCCGACAGTTTCACGCCGCGATCGCCGACCAGCGTGCCGTAGCCCTTCGGCAGATCGACGATGAAGTCGTGCGCGCTGGCCAGCCGCGCCGCATGCTCGATCTCGGCTTGCGTGGCGCTCGGCCGGGCATAGGCGATGTTTTCGGCCAGCGACCGGTGGAACAGAATCGGCTCCTGTTGGACGATGGCGATCTGCCCGCGCAGCGACGCCTGCGCCACCCCGGAAATATCCTGGCCGTCGATCAGGATCGTTCCCGCATTCACGTCGTAAAGGCGCTGGATCAGCTTGACGAAGGTCGTCTTGCCCGAGCCCGAATGGCCGACCAGCCCGACGCGTTCGCCCGGCGCGATATCCACCGAAAAGTCGCGATAGAGCGGCAGGCGGTGGCTGCCATAGTGGAAGGTGACATCGTCGAAGCTGATGCGGCCGTCGGTGATGCGGATCGGCTTGGCGCCGGGCACATCCTCGATCCCGAGCGGCTCGGACTGGAAGTCGACCAGTTCCTCCATGTCGTTGATCGAGCGCTGCAAATTGCGGATATGCGTGCCGATGTCGCGCAAATAGCCTTGCAGCACGAAAAACGAGGTCAGTACGAAGGTAACATCGCCGGCGCTCGCCTGCCCCCACGCCCACAAAAGCAGCGAAAATCCGATCACCGCGGTTCTCAGAAGCAGCAGCATCGCCCCTTGCGTGGTGCCGTTGACGGTGCCGCGCACCCAGGTGCGGCGCGTGCGGGCGCGCCATCTGGCGACGACCTTGGCAAGGCGCGTTTCCTCGCGTTCCTCGGCGCCAAAACCCTTGACCACGGCGTTGCAGCTCACCGCGTCGGCCAGCGAGCCGCCCAGGCGCGTGTCCCATGCGTTGGCAAGCCTTGCCGCAGGCGCGACATAGCCAAGCGACAGCAGCGCCGTCACCGCGATGAACAGCACCGAGCCTGCAGCGACTACGGCACCCATCAGCGGCCAGAACCAGCCGAGCAGCAGCGTCGAGCCGACAAGCATGACGACGGACGGCAGCAGCGCGATCAGGATCGTGTCGTTGAGCAGATCGAGCGCCCACATGCCGCGCGTTATCTTGCGCACGGTCGACCCGGCGAAGCTGTTGGCATGCCAGTCGGTGGAGAAGCGCTGGACGCGGTGGAAGGCGTCGGCGGCGATATCCGCCATCATCTTCAGGGTCAGCTCCACGATGGCCATGAAGGCGAGGTTGCGCAGCACGACACCGGTGAGCGCCAGCGCCACCAGCATGGAAAACGCCGCCATCGCCGCATTCCACGCGACATCGTCGGCCGCAGCGCTGCTGGCAACGGCGTCGACCAGCCGGCCCGAATAGAGCGGCGTCAGCACGTCGGCCAAGGTCGACAGCAGGAACGTGCCCATGATGAGCGTAAGCCGCCACGGCTGGCGCCGCCAATGGCTAAGCGTGAAGCCAAGGACGCTGCGAAAGGCGCCCGCGCGCAAATCTATCTGAAAACGAGCCATGATGTCATTCGGGCGCAAGCGAACCCGGTCCCGGTAAGGTCGAAAATTGAAAAAACCCGCGTTGGGCGAATTAGCGCCCGGGAATGCGGAGGTTCGGCATATTTGGCGGCTCGCCCGAAGACGGGCGGCGACCGGCATCGACGAACGCCTGATGTCAGATGGGCTTGGGCGTGAAGGTGAAAACCTTCCGGCGCGCCTTCTGAGACCTAGGCTTCGCGGCCTCGCATAACGATGTCAAATCCTGCCATTCGGTCCTCCCGTTAGAGCGACATGCGTCCATTCGGACGCACAAAGTACGCTCTAACTTTGAATCTGCGCATCGTGCTTTCCGAAAATCGATGCCGATTTTCGGGCCGATGCGTAGGAATCGCGGAAAGGCGTTTATAGAGATGCCTCACCGCCACGCCAAGCCAGCGAGCGACCGAAAGCGCATCTGGTCCAACCAGTGAGACGTTTTTGCAACAATCGCGGGTTGTGCAATTTCCTCGTTCAGGCGGTCGAAATGCGGTCGAGACGCATATAGCGGCCATCGGTGGACGGCCTGAAACCAAGCTTCTCGTAGACCGCATGGGCATCATTCGTCGACAGGCTCCAATGGGTGACTGTCTTGCAATCCGGATGATCGATAAGCGCCTGGACAAGCCGCGTGCCGATGCCTCGCCCGCGATATTCCGGCCAGATGATGATATCGGCCAGATAGGCAAACACCGTGCGGTCGGTGATCGCCCGGCCAAAGCCGATCTGCTTACCGTCGGCATAAGCACCAACGCAAAGCGAGTTGGCAAAGGCGCGGCGGTGAAGTTCGTCGCTGCGCCCGCTGCCCCAATAGCTTGCCATCAGCAGGTCGGAGGTCGCCCGGAAGTCAATCCGCGACACGTCGAAGCTGATTTCACAATCAGGCATGGCTATCCCATTGAGCATCCGGCCCCAGCCATTTCACAGGGGCGAGAAACGGCGCCTATCCGCCATCCCTGAACCGGTTGGTGATGGGATAACGGCGGTCGCGGCCGAAATTCTTCTTGGTGATCTTCACGCCGGGCGCTGCCTGCCGGCGCTTGTATTCCGCGATGTAGAGCAGGTGCTCGACGCGCGTCACCGTCGCCCGGTCGTGGCCGCGGGCAACGATCTCGTCGACACCCATCTCGTTCTCGACCAGACACTCCAAGATGTCGTCCAGCACCGGATAGGGCGGAAGCGAATCCTGATCCGTCTGGTTCTCGCGCAGTTCCGCCGACGGCGCCTTGTCGATGATGTTGTTCGGGATCACCTCGCCGGAAGGGCCTAGCGCACCAGGCGGCACGTGCGTATTGCGCCAGCGCGACAGCGCGTAGACCTGCATCTTGTAGAGGTCCTTGATCGGGTTGAAGCCGCCATTCATGTCGCCATAGAGCGTGGCGTAGCCCACCGACATCTCGCTTTTGTTGCCGGTGGTGACCACCATTGAGCCGAACTTGTTGGAGATCGCCATCAAAATGGTGCCGCGCGCACGGCTCTGCAGGTTTTCCTCGGTGATGCCTTCCTTGGTGCCCTCGAAAAGCTGCGTCAGCGTATGCAGGAATCCCTCGACCGGCTCGAAGATCGGCACGATATCGTAGCGGCAGCCGAGCGCGCGGGCACAATCCTCGGCATCCTTCAGCGAATCCTTCGAGGTATAGCGGTAAGGCATCATCACGGCGCGCAGCCGTTCCTCGCCGAGCGCATCGACGGCAAGTGCGGCGCAGATCGCCGAATCGATGCCGCCGGAAAGGCCGAGCACCACATTCTTGAAGCCGTTTTTGTTGACGTAGTCGCGCAGGCCCAGCATGCAGGCGCGATAGTCAGCCTCCTCCTTTTCCGGGATTTTCGACATCGGTCCTTCGGAGCAGACCCAGCCCTCGGAGTGATTTCCACTTCGCGCGCCTGCGGCGGCGCGGTTCCGCTTCCACGTGGTGACGTTGACCGTCTCCTCGAACTGGCTCATCTGGAAGGCCAGCGTCTTGTCAGAACCTATAGCAAACGACGCACCATCGAAGATCAGCTCGTCCTGGCCGCCAAGCTGATTGGCGTAGATGATCGGCAATCCGCATTCGATGACCTGGCGGATGACGATCTGGTGGCGAACGTCGACCTTGCCGCGATAATAGGGCGAGCCGTTCGGTACCAGCAGGATTTCCGCGCCGCTTTCGGCCAGCGTCTCGCACATGCCGACATCGCCCCATATGTCTTCGCAGATCGGAATTCCCAGGCGCACGCCGCGGAAATTGACCGGTCCCTGGATTTCAGGACCAGCCTGGAAGACGCGCTTCTCGTCGAATTCGCCGTAGTTCGGCAGATCGAGCTTGTAGCGCTCGGCAAGGATCTTGCCGCCATCGGCAACGATGATCGAATTGTGCGTGCCGCTCTTGCGCTTCAGTGGCGTGCCGATGATGACGCCCGGCCCGCCATCGGCGGTATCACCAGCGAAATCCTTCGCCGCCCGCTCGCAGGCCTTCAGGAACGCCGGCTTCAGCACCAGGTCTTCGGGGGGATACCCAGCAAGAAAAAGCTCGGTGAACAGCACGAGGTCGGCGCTCTGGCGAGCGGCATCCGCCCTCGCCTCGCGCGCCTTTGCGAGATTACCGGCGACGTCGCCAACCGTCGGATTGAGCTGGGCGACGGCGATGCGCAATATGTCGGAAGCGGTGTTGTCGGTCATGCCTGCTGACTTAGCGCGACAGAATTCGCCGGGCAATGGCGTTCATTTGGACCACCCAGACCGAATGACATATGTCATTCGTGTCAGACCGATCGACGAATGTCGATCGTGTCAGACCGATCAACGGATCGATCGCGGCCTATTCGCCCATATATTCGCGCAGTGCCTCCGGCGAGTGGTTCTCGCCGATCGACATCGCCAGAATGCGCGAAATATGCCGGCGCGGCAGCCGGGTTTGCGCCGCCCAGGCATTGATCTGGTTCTGGATCTTGTCGAGATCCCTCTTCGAGGTCGGGCTTTCGGCGATGTCCAGGCCGGCGTCGCGCAGCGCCGCCGCCATGTCGGTTGAGACGATGAAGGCGTCCCATTCCAGCCACCTCAGAAAATACTGGCCGGTGTTGCCGCCGAGCCGGCTGCCATGCTTGCCGAGATAGGCCATCAGCCCGACCTGATCGTCGGCCGGCCAATCGGCGAGGAATTTGCCGAAGCCGCCATGCTCCTTCGATACCCGCTCGACGAAGGCCGCGTTGTCGCGGACGGATTTGATCTTCTGCGGATTGCGCACGATGCGCTTGTCGGCCGTCAGTTCGTGCCAGAAATCGTCAGGCTGGAACAACAGCCGCTTCGGCTCGAAACCGAGAAACGCCTCTTCGAAACCCGGCCATTTCTGCTCGATGACGCGCCAAACGAAACCAGCCGCGAAAACACGCTCGGCCATGGTCGAGAGGATGCGGTCGTCGGTAATGTCAGCTACCGCGGCGTTGTCAGGCATGGGACCCAGCAGCGACGCCAGCGCAGCTTCCCCGCCCTTGCGTTTGGCCGCGCGGGCGCGGACTTTCTGAAAATCCATCATTGTTTCCTCACCTTATCGCGTCAATCTACCACTTCCCGTGCGAACCGGCAGCCTCTAGGTCTATCGCGGACGCTGACGACGGAGGCGACGATGAACAAGACGATCGAAGAGTTGGCAAACCGTTGGCTGAAGCGAAAGCCGGACGGCCTCAGCGCACTTGAAAACCGGGTGCTGCAATCAACGCTCGAGCGCACCACGATCTCCAAGGATACCAACAAGGCTGTCGCCTTTCACCAGACGTTTGGCGACCGCCTCGCCGACACCATCGCCCGGATCGGCGGCTCGTGGTCCTTCATCCTGACATTCATTGCCTTCCTGATCCTGTGGACTGCGGGCAATGTCTGGCTTTTGACGCGCGACGCCTTTGATCCCTATCCCTTCATCTTCCTCAACCTCGTGCTTTCCATGGTCGCGGCCCTGCAGGCGCCGGTGATCATGATGGCGCAGAACCGCCAGACCGAGCGCGATCGTATCGATGCCGCGCACGACTACGAGGTCAATCTCAAGGCCGAGATCGAGATCATGGCGTTGCATGAGAAGCTGGACGAACTGCGCCACAGCCAGATCGTCGGCATGCGCGACGAGATTGCGCAACTGGCCGAACAGGTGAAGCGGATCGACGAGATTCTGTCGAAGCAGCGGACGCGTCCATGACGGATGCCATCCATAATCTCATCGAGCAATATGGGCTGATTGCCGTCTTTCTGGGCTGTATCGCCGAGGGCGAAAGTGCCGCCCTCCTTGGCGGTTTTTTCGCGCATCAGCATGTCTTCGTCCTGTGGCAGGCCTTTCTCGCGGCTGCCTTCGGCGCCTTTGTCGGCGACACCTTCTTTTTCACCCTCGGCCGAAGCTTCGCCGACCATCCGCTCGTGATTAAATTGAGGGGTCGGCCAGGCTTCAGTCACGCCTATCGTCTCGTCTCCAGCCATCCCGACATTTTCGTGCTGTCGAACCGTTTTATCTATGGCCTGCGGCTGGTCGGCGGCATCGCGGCTGGATTGTCCGGCATCGCCGTGGCGCGCTTTGTCATCCTCAACGCCATTTCATCGATCATCTGGGCCGCATTGTTCGCCGCCATCGGCTATGTCTTCGGGCTGGGCGCGGAGCGAATCGTCGGCCAGGCGCTTGCCCGTCACGAGCGATTGCTGATCGCTCTGGCCATCGGCCTGGCAGCCGCCGTCCTCGGCTGGTTCATCGCCCACCATGTCGCCAAGAAAGAACGTGTCAAGGACGCTAAGGAGACGTGAGGATCAGTCGATGCCGAGCGCGCGGCCACGATCGAGGATCAGCGGAATGATCAAATCTTCCTCATCGGCAAGGTGCCGGGTCAGCATGGCGATCAGGCGGCTGTTCTCGTCGGCATAGGCATCGGCGGCAAAGCGCTGCTTGTCCTCGCTCTCCTGAAGCGTGCGGATGAAGGCGTTCGCCGTCTCGGCATTGCGCTCCAGCCCCTCATGGATCGTGTGATGATCGGCATCGAGAATCTCGAAGCCGCGTTTCAGCCTTGTCTCCGCCTTGGCGAAGACCGGAAAATAATGATTGTCCTCGACATTGTGGTGGCCGTCGAGATTCCCGAGAAAATGGTTGAGGCGCGGCGCGAACCAGCGCGCAAACTCCGGCGCTGTCAGCCTGCCCTCGCGATAGTCGCCAATGCCATTGGTCAGCATGCCGCCGAGCTCGCGGAACATGTCGTGCCGCTGCAGCCACATGGTGGCGATGCCGTGAATGTTGGAATGTGCCTGCCAGGTCTCGCGCGGATATTTCTCAGTCAGCCAGCCCAGATCGTCCGGCAGGCCTGCCCGCTCGAGCAGCAGAAAATCGGCACCTTCACCCATGACGGTCTCCTTTGGTGACCGTCATATAAGAGGTGAGATACTAGATCGGTAGCCCCAAGATTCGCTCGATGATGGCGATGCCCCAGACGCCGGCAACGATCACCACCGAAATCAGCACCGCCAGCGAGCCGCAATCCTTGGCGAGCTGGATATCGACGTTGAACTCCCGGCTGAACGCATCGCATGCCGCCTCGATGCCGGTGTTCAGCACTTCGACCATGATCAGCAGCAGCACCGAGCCGATCAGCAGCGCATAGCCGCGCCACGACACCGAAACAAACCAGCCGAGCGGCAGCGCCAGCACGAGCAGCATCAGCTCCTGCTGGAAGGCTTTTTCGCTGGCGGCCAATTTCTGAAACGCCCGCACCGAATTGAAGAAAGCATCGATCAGCCGCTGCATACCAAACCTTTCCGAATCACCGGCAGGGGATAGCGCAATGGCCGGATCAAGGGAATAAGGCGATCGCTGCAAAAATCATTCGTCGGCGACCTTGATCGACGGGGCCGACCTTTCGAACTGCGGCAGCGCATCGTCGATCGAATAATAATCTCCCTTGTCGCCGACAAAGATATGGCTTTGGCCGGAAAGGCCGGATGGCCTGTCGAAGGAGCCGGCCATGATCGAAATTGAGTCCAGTTCGCCATGCTTCCAGAACAGCAGCGAACCGCAGGTCCTGCAGAACCCGCGCTTGGCCACATCGGAAGCACCATACCAGGCGAGCGCATCCTTCCCTTCGATATCGATGTCGGCGTCCTTGGCAGCGGTTGCGGCAACGAAATGCCCGGTCTGCTTCCGGCACTGTGAACAATGGCAATAGACGACACCGCGCAGCGGACCCCGCGTCCTGAAGCGCACGGCTCCGCACAGGCATGATCCGCTGTGATTGTCATCCATCTCGCCTCCAACGAAATCGCCATCCCAATCGCCATCCATGGCATCGGCATCGTTGTCAGGATTCCAGTTTTGCAGCGACTGTGCCCAAGCAAATGCGACATTCGGCGGGCATGTTCCGCACAGCACGGTTTGCGGTTGGGAGCGCGGGCGCTGACCGAACCCTGGCTAAAAACGATGTCGGGCCACAACTAACCGGCGGGTGCGTAGCGCAGCAGCGTCACGCCCTGGGTAAGGCTTTCCGTGCCAAGCGGCTTCAACGTCAGCGACAGGCCGGACTGGAAGTACGGCTTGCCGCCGCCCAGCACAACCGGGTGCAGCGGTGCAGAACCTTTGATGCCGGCGCGAAGGATCGCTACGCAGCAGTTTTATTCCGAACCGCTGCATTCTTCGGCTGATGTAACGGCATGGATCCTGCGGTCTGCATTCCGCTTCGCGTCGCTACGCCCCAGGATGACGAAGGCATGTTGGCTTAAGGCTAATCGCCAGCGTTGGAGATTGGCAGTTGCAGATCAGTCGGCAACCATCACAGCCTCAGCCGTTCACGGCCTGCTTGTGCTGGACCGGGTGGCTCTTTTTGAGCAGATCCGAGACCAGGAATGCCAGCTCGATCGCCTGGTCGGCGTTGAGGCGCGGGTCGCAATGGGTGTGGTAGCGATCCTGCAGCTCTTCGGCGGTGATGGCGCGGGCGCCACCGGTGCATTCAGTGACATTCTTGCCGGTCATCTCGATATGGATGCCGCCCGGATGCGTGCCTTCGGCGCGATGCACCTCGAAGAAGGTCTGCACCTCCTTCAGGATGCGGTCGAACGGCCGCGTCTTATAGCCGGCGGCCTCGATGGTGTTGCCATGCATCGGGTCCGACGACCACACCACGCTGCGGCCTTCTTTTTTTACCGCGCGCAGCAGCTTCGGCAGGTGGTCGGCGACCTTGTCGGAGCCGAAGCGCGCGATCAGCGTCAGCCGGCCGGGCTCGTTCTCCGGATTGAGCAGGTCGATGAGCTGCAACAGGCCGTCCGGCGTCAGCGACGGGCCGCATTTCAGGCCCAGCGGGTTCTTGATGCCACGGCAGTATTCGACATGGGCATGGTCGGGCTGGCGCGTGCGATCGCCGATCCAGATCATGTGTCCGGAAGTGGCGTACCAGTCACCTGAGGTTGAATCGACGCGGGTCAGCGCCTCCTCATAGCCGAGCAGCAGCGCTTCGTGGCTGGTGTAGAAGTCGGTCTCGCGCAGCGCGTAATTGGTCTCCGAGGTGATGCCGACAGCCTTCATGAAGTCCATCGTCTCGGTGATGCGGTTGGCGAGCGACTCGTATTTCTCGCCCTGCGGGCTGTCGGACACGAAGCCCAGCATCCATTGATGCACGTTCTCCAGGCTGGCGTAGCCGCCCTGGGCGAAGGCGCGCAACAGGTTGAGCGTCGCCGCCGACTGGCGGTAGGCCATCTCCTGGCGTGCGGGATCGGGAATGCGCGACTTGGCGTCGAACTCGATGCCGTTGATGATGTCGCCGCGATAGCTGGGCAGCGTCACGCCGCCCTTGGTCTCGTTGTCGGACGAGCGCGGCTTGGCGAACTGGCCGGCGCCACGACCGACCTTCACCACCGGCTGCGCGCCGGCGAAAGTCAGCACCACGGACATCTGCAGGAAGACGCGGAAGAAGTCGCGGATGTTGTCCGCGCCATGCTCGGCAAAACTCTCGGCGCAATCGCCGCCCTGCAGAAGGAATGCGTCACCGGCAGCGACGGTCGCAAGCTGCTTCTTCAGCTTGCGTGCCTCACCTGCAAAAACCAGCGGCGGAAAGGTGGCGAGCTGGGCTTCCGTGTTCTTCAGCGCGGCAAGATCCGGATAGGCAGGAACCTGCTGGATCGGCTTTGCTCTCCACGAATTCGGCGACCATTTCGTCATCGTTGCACCCAACGTTCTTTCCAGCGGGTGCTATCGCCCGCCATTTCACCCCAATATGGGATCGCGGCTCCATACACGAAGCCGATTTCCTATTCTAGACCGGATTTGGACGTGTGGCGAATGGCGGCCGCGGCGAAAAAGCGTCGGAATGTTTGCGGCGAAAGGCTCAAGCCGACGCCGTGTTAAGCCACCTTCTCCGCCAATCTTGCCAGCTGCGTCATGACGACGGCGGACCCCGCCAGCCGCTTTTCGGGCGTAGACCAGTCGCGGCTGAAGACGACGCTGTGATCCGGCCGGATCTTGGCCAGCGAGCCCTGCTCGCCGATGAACGTGACCAGCCCGACAGGATTGGAAAACTCGCGCTTGCGGAAATGTATGACGACCCCCTTTGGCCCGGCATCGAGCTTTTCGACATTGGCCTTGCGGCAGAGCGCCTTGATAAAGACGATCTTCAAGAGATGCTTCACCTCCTCCGGCAACGGGCCGAAGCGGTCGATCAGCTCGGCGCCGAAAGCATCGATCTCCTCGGTGTTTTCGAGATCGCCGAGGCGGCGATAGAGCGCCAGCCGCAGCTGCAGATCCGGAACATAGCTTTCCGGGATCATCACCGCCGTGCCGACGGCGATCTGCGGCGACCAACCGCCATCCTGCACCTCGCCGGAATCCTTCACCTCGGCGACCGCTTCTTCCAGCATCTGCTGGTAAAGCTCGAAGCCGACCTCCTTGATGTGGCCGGATTGCTCTTCGCCGAGAAGATTGCCGGCGCCTCTGATATCGAGATCGTGACTGGCGAGCTGGAAGCCGGCGCCCAGCGTGTCGAGCGACTGCAGCACCTTCAGCCGGCGCTCGGCGGTGTCGGTCAACTTGCGATTGGCCGGCAGCGTGAACAGCGCATAGGCGCGCACCTTCGAGCGCCCGACGCGGCCGCGCAACTGGTAGAGCTGCGACAGGCCGAACATGTCGGCGCGATGCACGATCAGCGTGTTCGCGGTCGGGATATCGAGGCCGGATTCGACAATGGTTGTCGACAGCAACACATCGTACTGGCCGTCGTAGAAGGCGTTCATGATGTCGTCGAGCTCGCCGGGCGGCATCTGGCCGTGAGCGACAGCCACTTTCAGCTCGGGCACCGATTCCCGAAGGAAATCATGGATTTCCGCCAAATCGCTGATGCGCGGCACGACATAAAAGGAATGACCACCTCGGTAGCGCTCCCTGAGCAGGGTCTCGCGGATGACCAGCGGGTCGAAGGGCGAGATGAAGGTGCGCACCGCCAGGCGATCGACCGGCGGCGTGGCGATCAGCGACAGTTCGCGCACCCCGGTCAACGCCAGTTGCAGCGTGCGCGGGATCGGCGTCGCCGACAGCGTCAGCACATGCACGTCGCTCTTCAAATCCTTCAGCCGTTCCTTGTGCTTGACGCCAAAATGCTGCTCCTCGTCAATGATTAGGAGGCCGAGATTCTTGAACGAGATCGACGAGCCGAGCAGCGCATGGGTGCCGACGACGATGTCGACCGTGCCTTCGGCGATACCCTTCTTGGCCTCGGCCAGGTCCTTGGCTCCAACCAGCCGCGATGCCTGGGCGACGCGGATCGGCAGGCCGGAAAAGCGCTGCGAAAAGGTCTTGAAATGCTGGCGTGACAACAGCGTCGTCGGCACCACCACCGCGACCTGAAACCCTTCCATCGCCGCGATGAAGGCGGCACGAAGGGCGACTTCGGTCTTGCCGAAGCCGACGTCGCCGCAGATCAGCCGGTCCATCGGCTTTCCCGCGCCCAGATCGCCCATGACCGAATCGATCGCCGTCTGCTGGTCGTCGGTTTCCTCGTAGGGGAAACGCGCGGAGAATTCGCCGTAGAGACCATCTGCCGGCACCAGCGAAGGAGCGGCGCGCATCTGCCGCTCGGCGGCAATGCGGATCAACTGTCCGGCCATGTCGAGCAGGCGTTTCTTCAGCCGCGCCTTGCGCGACTGCCAGGCGCCGCCGCCAAGCTTGTCCAACGTCGCTTCGGCCGAATCCGAGCCATAGCGCGACAGAAGCTCGATGTTCTCCACCGGCAGGAACAGCCGATCATCGCCGGCATAATGGATCTCGAGGCAATCATGCGGCGCACCAACCGCCTCGATGGTGCGCAGCCCGATGAAGCGGCCAATGCCGTGGTCGGTATGGACGACGATATCGCCGGAGGACAACGCCGAGGCCTCGGCGATGAAGTCGGAAGGACGCTTCTTGCGCTTCGAGCGGCGGATCAGCCGGTCGCCCAGAATGTCCTGCTCGGCGACGACGACCAGTTTCTCGGTCTCGAAGCCGGATTCGAGCGGCAGCACGGCAAGTGCCGCCTGCCCCGTCTCGAGCTTTTCCGCCTCGGCCAGCGTGGCGACCGGCTTGAGATTGCCGAGATGATGTTCAGCCAGGATCTGGCCAAGCCGGTCGAGCGAACCTTCGGTCCAGCCGGCGATGACGACGCGGCGGCGGGCGGCCCGCTCATCGGCAATGTGTTTTACGACGACGTCGAAGACGTTGACGTTGGGGTCGGCGCGTTCCTCGACGAAGCTGCGGCCATGCCGCGAGCCGGCATGGAAGATTTTCCTCGCGCCGGCGTCGGGCGCATCGAACGGCGTGAAGTCGATCGCTTCGCGCGGGCCAAGCGAGGCGATGAGGTTTTCGGGCGACAAATAAAGCAGGTCGGGCGGCACCGGCTTATATGGCACGGCATCCTTCAGTGCGCCGTCGGCCTGCTTCCTGCGCGCCTCGTAATGGTCGAGGATCAGCGCATGGCGCTCAGTCAGCGCCTCATGCGCCAGATGGTCGAACACAACAGGCGTGTCCGGCAGATAGTCGAACACCGTCTCCAGCCGCTCGTAGAAGAACGGCAGCCAGTGCTCCATGCCGGCGAAACGCCGTCCCTCGCTGACCGCCGCATAGAGCCCATCGTCGCGCGAGGGCGCGCCAAAGGCTTCGATGTAGCTGCGGCGGAAACGGCTGATGGTCTCCGGCGTCAGCGCCACTTCACTCATCGCCTGCAGCGCCATCGACTTGCGTTGGCCGATGGTGCGCTGCGTGGCGGCGTCGAAGACGCGGATCGATTCCAGCGTGTCGCCGAAGAAATCGAGGCGCAGCGCTTCCGTCCAGCCCGGTGCGAACAGGTCCAGAATGCCGCCGCGCACGGCAAACTCGCCGACGCCGCGCACTGTAGGCACCCGCTCGAAGCCTGATATCTCCAGCCGCGACACCAGCCCATTCATGTCAATCTGGTTGCCGGGTTTTGCGTGAAATGTCTGTGCCTCGACGAGGCTTGCCGGCGGAATGCGCTGCAGCAGCGCATTGGCGGTGGTCAGGATGACGGCGCGGTGCGGTTTTTTCACCAGCGCGATCATCGCGGTGAGCGCGTCCAGACGCCGCGCGGCAGCATCCGCTCCGGGCGAGACGCGGTCGTAAGGCAGACAATCCCAGGCCGGCAGCTCGAGCACGGGCAGGCCTGGCGCTGCGAATGAAAGCGCCTCGATGATCGAAGGCAGGCGCTGGCCGTCGCGCGCCACGAACAGCACCGGCTTGTCGGGCGCAATCTCGTGCGCGGCCTGCACCAGCGCAAAGGCTTCGTAACCGTCGGCGACACCGTCGACGATGAACTGGCCGGCGCGGCCTTTCGGCAGGCCGATGGTGGGGATCAAGCTCATGAAATCACGTATTCAGAATGTCATCGCCTGGCGCGACGCCAGGATCTTTTGCAGGACGGCACAGTCGAAATTTGCGGGAACCGGGCGCTCGCCGGTGATCACGGGCAGGAATTCGGTATCGGGAACGTCGAGGAGCCTTTCATATTGGTCGAGTTCGTCGCCGGTCAAGACGCCGATCTCCGCGTCTGCGAAACTGCCGAGAATGAGGTCCATCTCGCGCATGCCGCGATGCCAAGAGCGAAACAGAAGCTTGCGGCGGCGGGCGTCGAGCCCCTCGCTTGATCGTCTCGTTCCGGTCATTGTCCTGCTTCCTTGCCTGAAGCGGCGCATATAGCGTGGATAGAGGGCGGTGTCAGCCTTGCGCTGCGGCCGTCGCGACATAAGCTGACATCATGCGCCCTTCCCTCCTCGATCCGCTGTTTGTCCCGATCACCTCGCTTGCCGGCGTCGGGCCGAAGGTCGGCGCGCTGATCGAGAAAATCGTGCCGGCCGATCTCGGCGATCGTGCGGCGCGCGCCGGCGATCTTTTGTTCGTGCTGCCCCACACGGTAATCGACCGCCGCAACCGGCCGGGTATCGCCGGCTCGGCCGAAGGCGCGATCGTCACCCTTGATGTGCGGATCGATCGCCACCAGCCGCCGCCGCGCGGCAACAGATCGGTGCCGTACCGGGTCTACGCCCATGACGACACCGGCGAGATCGCGCTGACCTTCTTCCATGCGCACGCCGCCTATCTCGAAAAAGCTATGCCGGAAGGCGAGCATGTCGTGGTCTCGGGTCGAATGGAATGGTTCAACGGCCGCCCGACCATGGTTCACCCCGACCACATCGCGCTGGCCAGCGAAGCGGAAAACCTGCCGCTGGTCGAGCCGGTCTATCCGCTCACCGCCGGGCTCTCGGGAAAAGTGCTGCGCCGGGCAATCGGCCAGGCGCTCGCTCGCTTGCCGGTGCTGCCGGAATGGCAGGATGGCGAGTTTCTGCGCCGCCAGACCTTTCCTGCCTTCGGCGATGCGCTCGCCCGCATCCACAACCCCGCCGACCCGATCGACGTGTCCATCGACGGCGCAGCCTGGCGGCGCCTCGCCTATGACGAGTTTCTGGCAGGCCAGGTGTCGCTGGCACTGGTGCGGGCAAAAGTCCGCCGCTTGTCCGGACGACCATTGGTCGGTGACGGCCGCATCGTCGAAAAGCTGCGCGCCGCCCTTCCCTATTCGCTGACCACCTCGCAGGAAATGGCGCTTGCCGAAATCAACGCCGATCTCGGTGATCCCGAACGCATGCTGCGCCTGCTGCAGGGCGATGTCGGCTCCGGCAAGACGGTTGTCGCGCTGCTCGCCATGGGGCGCGCCGTCGAGGCAGGCGGCCAGGCGGCATTGATGGCGCCAACCGAAATCCTGGCGCGCCAGCATCTTGCGACGATTGCACCGTTGGCAGAACAGGCGGGCCTGCGCGTTGCCATCCTCACCGGCCGCGAAAAGGGCCGCGAGCGCACCGAGACGCTGGCCGGCCTGGCCAGTGGCGAGATCGACATCGTCGTCGGCACCCACGCCCTGTTCCAGGAAACGGTAACGTTCCACGACCTCGTCTTCGCTGTCATCGACGAACAGCACCGTTTTGGCGTCCATCAGCGGCTTGCCATCACCGCCAAGGGCGACGCGCCCGACATGCTGGTGATGACGGCGACGCCGATCCCACGCACGCTGGTGCTGACCGCCTTCGGCGACATGGATGTTTCGAAGCTCACCGAAAAGCCGGCCGGGCGCCAGCCGATCCGCACCGTCACCCTGCCGCTCGAACGGCTCGACGAACTGGTCGGCCGCATGCGCGACGCCGTCGCCGACGGCCAGAAGATCTACTGGATCTGTCCGCTGGTCGAGGAATCCGAAGAGATCAAGCTGATGTCGGCGGAGGACCGTTTTGCCTCGCTAAAGCCGCTGTTCGGCGACTGGATCGGCCTGGTGTACGGGCGCATGAAGGGCGCCGACAAGGACGAGGCGATGCGCGCCTTCAAGGCCGGCGAGACACGCATCCTGATCGCCACCACGGTCATCGAGGTCGGCGTCGATGTGCCGGATGCCACGATCATGGTCATCGAGCATGCCGAGCGCTTCGGCCTCGCCCAGCTGCACCAGTTGCGCGGCCGGGTCGGGCGCGGCGAAAAACCGTCCTCCTGCGTGCTGCTCTACAAGGATCCGCTCGGCGAGACGGCAACGCGCCGGCTGTCGGTGATGCGCGAGACCGAGGACGGCTTCCGCATCGCCGAGGAGGACCTGAAGCTGCGTGGCGAAGGCGAGTTGCTGGGCACCCGCCAGTCCGGTACGCCGGGCTTCCAGGTGGCACGCATCGAGGCGCATGCCGACCTGCTCGAAGCCGCCCGCGACGACGCGCGGCTGATCCTGTCGCGCGATCCCGAGCTGCAATCCGAACGCGGCGCCGCCCTTCGCATGCTGCTTTATTTGTTCGGCCGCGACGAGGCAGTGCGGCTCTTACGCGCCGGCTGAGGCCCGGCACCGACCGGCGGATTGGCGATCTGAACGCCGATCGGCTTGCCGTTCAGCGTCACCATTTTCGTCTTGACCTCCGGCGCCACCAGCCCGGCCGAGACGATCAGCTTGGCGCCGTCCTCGATCGTCATGTCGAGCAGCACGACATCGGATTTCGGCACATACATCAGGAAGCCGGTGGTCGGGTTGGGCGTGCACGGCATGAACACCGCAATCAGCGGGTTGTCTTCCTGGTCGAGCTTCTGGTTGATCTCGGTTTCCTTCTCGCTGGCGACGAAGACCAGCGACCAGACGCCCTTGCGCGGGTATTCCACCAGCCCGACCTGGCGGAACATGTTTCCCTTGTTCGACAGCACGGTCTCAAAGATCTGCTTCAGCGAGCCGTAGACGCCGCGCACCAGGGGCATGCGGCCGAGCAGCCGCTCGCCGAACAAGACGATGGCGCGGCCGACGATATTGGCGGTCAGGAAACCGATCAGGGTGATCAGGATCAGGGCGACGATCAGGCCAAATCCCGGAACCGGCGCCGGCAGATAGCTATCGGGGTTGTAGCGCGCCGGAATGTAGGGTTTCACCCAGGAATCGACCCAGCCGATGAAGGACCAGGCGATGTAGGCGGTGATCGCCAGCGGCGCGCAGACGACAAAGCCTGTCAGGAAATAATTCCGCAGCCGGGTCATGCCTGAGGTCTTGGGAGCATCGGACATGGTTCACCGCAGCACTGGTTGCGGCGCAACATTAGTGAACCGCATTCGGCTTTGGAACTGCGAAATTTTTAAACCACGCCTATTCCACAGTCACCGATTTCGCCAGGTTGCGTGGCTGGTCGACGTCCGTGCCCATGAACACCGCGGTGAAATAGGCCAGCATCTGGATCGGCAACGCGTAGATGATCGGCGTGATGATTTCCGGCACGTCCGGCAGCACGATCGTCTCCATCGTCTTTACCGTGGCGTGCGCGGCACCCTTGCTGTCGGTGATCAGGATGATCTTGCCGCCGCGCGCCGCCACTTCCTGCATGTTCGAGACGGTCTTTTCAAAGATGCGGTCATGCGGGGCAATGACGATCACCGGCATGTTCTCGTCGATCAGCGCGATCGGCCCGTGCTTCAGTTCGCCGGCGGCATAGCCCTCGGCATGGATATAGGAGATTTCCTTGAGCTTCAGCGCGCCTTCCATGGCCAGCGGAAAATTGGTATCGCGGCCGAGATAGAGCACGTTTTTGTAGTGAGAAAGGTCGCGCGCGACCTTTTCGATCTGCCCATCGAGCTTCAGGACCTGATTGGCATAGCGCGGCGCTTCCGACAGTTGGCGGACCAGCGTCGTTTCCTGCTCCGGCGAGATCGTTCCGCGCGCCACGCCCGCCCGCACGGCAAGCGACGCCAGCACCGACAATTGACAGGTGAAGGCCTTGGTCGAGGCGACGCCAATCTCCGGCCCGGCCAGCGTTGGCAGGATAACGTCGGATTCACGCGCCATCGTCGATTCTCGGACATTGACGACCGCGCCAATCTTCATCCCGGCCTTGCGGCAATAGCGCAGCGAGGCCAGCGTGTCGGCGGTCTCGCCCGATTGCGAGATGAAGAAGGCGGCGTCTGTCTTCGACAGCGGCATTTCACGATAGCGGAATTCCGAGGCGACATCGATGTCGACCGGCAGCCTCGCATACCGCTCGAACCAGTATTTGCTGATCAGGCCGGCCAGATAGGCGGTGCCGCAGGCCGAAATCGCCAACCGGTCGATTTTGGCGAAATCGAAAGGCAGGTCGAGCGGCTTCGAGACGCCACCGACGAAATCCACATAATGCGCCAGCGTGTGCGAGATCACTTCGGGCTGTTCATGGATTTCCTTCTCCATGAAATGGCGCCGATTGCCTTTATCGACCATGAAACTGGTGCTGAGCGACTGCTGGCGCTTGCGGTCGACCTTGTTGCCCTCCATGTCGAAGATGGCGACCTCGTTGCGGCGCACCACCGCCCAGTCGCCGTCCTCCAGATAGGTGATCGAATTGGTGAACGGGGCGAGCGCGATGGCGTCGGAGCCCAGGAACATCTCGCCGTCGCCATGACCGACGGCCAGCGGCGGGCCGGTGCGCGCCCCGACGGCGAGGGCCTCCTCGCCCTCGAACATGATGGCCCGCCCG
>NZ_RZTA01000116.1:0-3298 GCF_004023115.1 Mesorhizobium sp. M6A.T.Cr.TU.017.01.1.1 | reverse complement strand
GGCCAGCGGCGGGCCGTTGCGCGCGCCGACGATGAGGTCCTCGTCGCCCTTGAACATGATGGCCAGCGCGAAGGCGCCTTCCAGCCGCTTCAGCGCCTGGTGCGCGGCCTCGACCGGCTTCAGGCCCTTGGCCAGTTCACGCGCCACCAGATGGGCGACGACCTCGGTGTCGGTCTGCGATGAAAATGTGTAGCCGTCGCGCATCAGCTCGTCGCGCAATTCGGCGAAATTCTCGATGATGCCGTTGTGGACGATGGCGACGCCGTCGGAAAAATGCGGATGCGCGTTGGTCTCGTTCGGCACGCCATGTGTTGCCCAGCGCGTGTGGCCGATGCCGATCATGCCGTCGAGCGGTTCGTCCTTCAGCCGGCGCTCGAGATTGATCAGCTTGCCCTCGGCGCGGCGACGCCCAAGCTTGCCATGCTCGATTGTAGCGACACCGGCCGAATCATAGCCGCGATATTCGAGCCTTTTTAGCGCATCGACGATGAGCGGCGCGACCGGCGAGTGACCGACAATTCCGACAATACCGCACATAGACGTTTGCCCCCGATTCCGGCATAAACCCGGCGCCATTTAGGGACGGCCGGGCTGCCGCGAAAATCACATTGCGTTTCGTTCCGTATCAGCCGGAACTGTTCTTGCACAGATGCACCATGACAGGGCGCTCTTGCAATCCGGTTACCGCGATCGCTCGGTTTCTCCGTACGGGCATCCTATCGCGCCCAACAGTTCCTGAAATCCGTCAAAGACATGATGCAGTCGCCGCGGCTAGGCTTTTTTCCGGGCCGCCTCGGCCGAAGCAAAACGCTCGCGCAATTCCTTGCCCTTGCCGGCCAGCGTCCTCTGGCGGGCGCGGCCGAAGGCCAGCGCATCGTCAGGCACGCTTTCGGTGATCACGCTTCCCGAAGCGATATAACCACCCTTGCCGATTGTAACCGGCGCCACCAGCGAGGAGTTCGAGCCGATGAAAGCACCCTCGCCGATGTCGGTGAAGAACTTCGAATAGCCGTCATAGTTGCAGGTGATGGTTCCAGCGCCGATATTGGCGCCGGCGCCGACGCGGGCATCGCCGATATAGGTCAGGTGGTTGACCTTGGCGCCTTCCTCGATCGTCGCCCCTTTGACCTCGCAGAAATTGCCGACCTTGGCTTTTTGCCGGAGATCGGCGCCCGGCCGCAGCCGCGCATACGGACCGACATCGCAGTTCGAGGCGATCGTGGCGCCTTCGATATGGCTGAAAGCATGGATCTTGGCGCCCGTGGCGATCGTCACGCCCGGCCCGAACCAGACATTGGGTTCGACAATCGTGTCCGCGCCGATCTCGGTATCGTGCGAAAAGAACACGGTTTCCGGCGCGATCAATGTGACGCCAGAGAGCATGGCCTCGCGCCGCCGGCGCGTCTGCCAGATGCCTTCCGCCGCGGCGAGTTCGGCGCGGTTGTTGATGCCGAGCGCATTCTCGAAGCTGGCTTCTGCGGCAACGACATCAAAACCCTGCCCGCCGGCGATCTCGACGATGTCGGTGAGATAATATTCGCCCTTGGCGTTGTTGTTGCCGACTTGGTCGAGCAGCTGCAGCGCGTGCTTGCCCGCAACCGCCATCAGCCCGCCATTGCAGAAGGTGATTTTCTTCTCCTCGCCGGTGCAGTCCTTTTCCTCGCGGATAGCGACGAGCTTGCCGCCTTTTTCGATCAGCCGGCCATAGCCGGAAGGATTTGACGTGCGGAAGCCGACCACAACGACGGCAGCGCCTTCGGCCAGCTTCAGGCGCGCAGCAGCCAGCACCTCCGGATCGATCAGCGGCGTATCGCCGAACATCACCAGGATGTCGTCGTAACCCTTTGATATCGCAGCACGAGCTGCCAGCACGGCATGCGCCGTGCCGAGCCGCTTGTCCTGGACGAAGGTCTCCGCCTTCGGCGCGAACTTTTGCGTGGCCTTGCGCATCTCTTCCGCGCCATGGCCGATCACCAGCGCCAGATCACCGCTGCCTGCGGCTTCGGCAGCCTTGACGACATGGGCGACCATCGGCAGGCCGGCGATCAGGTGCAGCACTTTTGGCACTGCGCTTTTCATGCGCGTGCCTTCGCCTGCGGCGAGGATGACGGACAGGCAGGTTCTCTGGCTCATGGAATGGCAACCATATGAAAAGGGTTGGGAATCAAGGCATGTCTAGCATTTGGCGCCATGCTGCACCAATGCGGTTAAATTCCGGTGAGACGGTCGAGCAACTGACTCTTAATCAGCGGGTCCACAGCTCAAGAGCCCTAACCCAGTTGCCCCAGCACCGGGAAATTTTCCAGCAGCCAATAAGACATAGCCTGCACGCCGCCGGTCAGGAAAAAGACGCCGGCGACGACCAGCAGCGCGCCCATTGCTTTTTCGACCCGGCCGAGATGGACGCGGAATTTTGAGAGAAAGCGCATGAAGGCGCCGGAAAACAGCGCCGCGATCAGGAACGGGATGCCGAGGCCGAGCGAATAGGCGGCAAGCAGAGCTGCGCCCTCGCCCACCGTCTCCCGGCCGCCGGCCAGCGTCAGGATCGGTCCCAGCACCGGTCCGATGCAGGGTGTCCAGCCGAAGGCGAAGGCAAGTCCCATGACATAGGCGGCAACGATACTGGCCGGCTTGCCCTGCGACTGGAAGCGCGCCTCACGCGACAGCAGCGGGATGCGCAATATGCCGAGGAAGTTCAACCCCATCAGGATGATCAGCGCGCCGGCGGCCATTGCCAGCGGCTCCTGCCAGACGCGCAGCAGCCGGCCAATGGTCGAGGCGCCGGCGCCTAACGCCACGAAGACGGTCGAGAAGCCGAGAACGAAGGCGATCGAAGCATAAAGCAGCGCGCTGCGTGCGTCGGCCTTGGCCGTGACGCCGGCATTGCCGCGGAAATCATCGACCGACACGCCGGCCATATAGCAGAGATAGGGCGGCACCAGCGGCAGCACGCAAGGCGACAGGAACGAGATCGCCCCCGCCCCGACCGCGCTGACATAGCCGATATCCAATGCCATTCCCGAAACTCCAACTGTATCGGCGCCGATATAGCGGCGCACGGACTTGTCCGCCAATCACCATTGCGTGGCAAGTTGCCGCCCTGCATCGAGGAAGAAACGATACGCCAAGCGCGTTGATGCAACGGGGCCGCAACTTTCCGCGCGCTTCTCGATCATATCAGGGAGAACCTCATGAAATCGATCACAGTTGGGCTGGCGGTGCTTTTGCTCGGCACCGCCGCCTCATATGCCGCCGAAGCGTGGAAGGAAGCCGATGTCGGCGGCACCAAGATCTACAC
>NZ_RZTA01000115.1:0-21782 GCF_004023115.1 Mesorhizobium sp. M6A.T.Cr.TU.017.01.1.1 | reverse complement strand
GCCCCGCCCATCGCGAGGACGCCAGCAACCCGCGCACGATCGCGGCCGCCGTCAATGTCCGCGAATCGGCAATCACGACGCTGGCCGTTCGCGGCGCGCTCGATGCGGCTCAGGTCGCGGCGGCCGAGCGGTTCCGAGCATTGTGGGAGGCCATGGGCGGCGCGGGCGTCTCCTCGATCGATCCGGGCCGCATCGTCGTCGATGGCGGCAAGGTGCCGGACGGGATTAGCCAGCGCCAGATCGCGGCCTGATGCTAAACTACCGCTTAGGGTGGAAACTTGCCGTATGCGCGCCTGTCGGAACGACGTGATTGCGGCAAGGAGCGGACGTCGCCCCGCCTATGCGGCTTGCTCACTCTAGCGTCGGGGCGGTCCGCAGACCGTTGAATCGAATCGCTACGAAGCCCACGGGCAGACCTTAGCCTCCTGCGCTGAGCATTTCGATGATTGTTAAATCCAAACACAGGACGGTGGCCGTCGAGCGAGTTTTCAGCAGCCCATTTCCGCAACCCTATTAATGTGCAACTTGGGAAGCTGCCGACATCAATTCCTCGGGATTCAGTGCTCTGAAGGTGTTGAGGCCATCCTCCAGAACTTCAGTGAAGTTCCAGCGTACGATGCCCGCCCGGTCGATTAGGAACTGACCGACAAGCTGCGCCTGGCTGGAAGCCATCGCCTGCTGATCGACTTCCGTAATCTCATATCCTTCCTTCTTGTTAAGAAATTCATTCATTGCCATGACGTCCATAGGCTCGGGCAACTCGCCCGGGAGATGGAACGGTATCGCCATGACCTTGTCCATCCCGACCTCGCGCAAGCCGAAAGCACGGTGCGAGGCTCGCTCCGGGTCGGATGCGGCGAGAAGATCGGGTGCCGGGTGGTAACGGAAATAGAGCCGCGCCCGCTCGACCGGCGTATTGACCACAGCCAGGCATTCGACGCCTTTCTCACGCAGGGCCGGCTTGAGTTGCGCCATCGCCGCGACATGGCGCCGGCAGAACGGACAGTGCAGGCCTCGGAACAAACCGATCAACAACGGGCTACGGCCTCGAAAATCATCGAGCGCGATCTTGCCTTCGCGTGAGATCGCATTGAGCACAACATTCGGTGCCCGGTCGCCCGGCTGCAGCGGGCGGTCAACACTACTCGTGGACATGGACAACCTCCTCGCACCGGGGTCAGTCAGGGAAAGCAGCACACCCAGCGTTTCGGAGGCGATCAAGTGCTGGGGCGAAAGCTTCCTGTGCCAAGGCAACAGCTTCGACCTCTGCCATATTGCCGAGGTCGAGATTACGCGCGTTGCAGCCATCATAACACGAAAAAGCATCTGCGGGTGTCGCCAAATGTGGTGAATTACCTTACGCGAGCGCACTCCCGAACGCTCTTGCGCTGAAGGTCAGGTTCCCGACCGCTGGTGGCGGTACTCGAGCGCGATGGCGCCCCAGATCAGTCCCAGCAGCAGATAGACGTGGCGCCAGTGATCGATGTCGATGAAGGTGCCCAGGCCGATATTGCCGATGAAGGCAACATAGGCGCACAGAAGATAGGGTTGCCACGGCCTGTCGCGCAGGAGAATGCGGAAGCCGGCCGCTATCGTCCAGCAGGTCAGCGCCAGAAACGATACGAAGCCCAGCCAGCCATAGTCCATCAGCATCTTCAGCCAGATGTCGTGCGTGTCCTCGCCGAAAATCGTGCCGAAGACCAGCGGGCCGATGCCGAGCGGATGCTCCAGCGCCATCTGGAAACCGATCGTGTAGCGGGCGAAACGGCCGAGGCGGGCGGTGTCGTAGCTCTGCTCCAGTTGGGCGCGGCTGGAAAACATTTCCGAAACGCCCGGCAGCTGCAGGATGACGAGCATCGCGATCACCAGCAGCGAGATGGCGGCGATGGTCATGACGACGACGCGCAACCGGAACATACCGCTGGCGCTCTGCAGGAACAGAGCGCCGGCGAGCAGGATCGCCGAAACGCCGAACATGCCCCAGGCGCCACGCGAGAAGGAGAAGAAAATGCCGGCCGTGATAATCAGCAGCGGCACTGCCAGCAAGGGCATGCGTGAGACGGGACCCGTCAGCATGAGATAGAGCAGATAGATGCCGGGAAGCACCAGGAACGGCCCGAACACGTTCGGATCCTGGAAGGCGCCGGTGGCGCGGTCGTATTTGGTGAATATCTCCGCCCCCGGGAAGGCATGGAAATAGCCTGCTATGCCGAGCAGAGAGGTCAGCACCGCCGCCATCACATAGGCCAGGAAGATCGACCGGTAGAGCCTGGACTGGACCGATGTCACCGAGGCGACGAACACCGCGGTGAAGGCGAGGAACAGCGACACTGAGAGATAGAGCGGGGCGCCGGTAATATCCGACATCTGGGTCATCGAGATCATGCCGCCAATGTTCATGATCACCAGCAGCACCAGCAGCGGCGCTGCCGCGCGCGATATGCGCAGGCCGAACAAGGCCCACACCACGATCAGCCCGGCCATATAGAGGTCGTATGGGGCAGGCTCGGCAATGACGAACCCGGACAGGAAGACGCCTAGGAAAACCGCGCCCGATGCAATCAGCGCGATCAGCTTGGCATTAACTGAGGCCGGCCGCAGTTCATTCGTGACGGTGCTCAATAAGCATTTTCCGTGTTGAGCAGCCGGATCGGTGTCAGGAACAGGATCCTCAGGTCGAACAGCAGCGACCAGTTCTCGATATAATAGAGGTCGTACTCCGTCCGCATGCGGATCTTCTCGTTGGTGTCCATCTCGCCGCGCCAGCCATTGATCTGCGCCCAGCCGGTGACGCCGGGCTTGACCTTGTGGCGTGCGAAATAGCCGTCGACCACCTCATTGTAGAGAAGGTTGTGCGACTGGGCGGCAATGGCGTGCGGGCGCGGCCCGACCAGTGACAGCGAACCGAAAAGCGAATTGAAGAACTGCGGCAGCTCGTCGATCGAGGTCTTGCGGATGAAACGTCCGACGCGGGTGACGCGCGGGTCGTTCTTGGTCACCGTCTGCTTGGCCGTCGGGTCCGCCTTGTCGGTGTACATCGAACGGAACTTGTAGACCTCGACGATCTCGTTGTTGAAACCATGCCGCTTCTGGTGGAACAGCACCGGTCCCTTGCTGTCGAGCTTGATGGCGATCGCGGTCACCAGCATGACCGGCGAGAACACGATGATGCCGATGATCGAGAAGACGATGTCGAAGGCGCGCTTGGCGACCGAATCCCAGTCGTTGATCGGCTTGTCGAAGATATCGAGCATCGGCACGGAGCCGATGTAGGAATAGGCGCGCGGCCGGAACTGCAGCGCGTTCGAATGCGCCGAGAGCCGGATATCGACCGGCAGCACCCACAGCTTCTTCAAAAGCTGCAGGACGCGCGATTCGGCGGTCAGCGGCAGCGACACGATCAGCATGTCGATGCGGGCGATGCGGGCGAACTCGATGAGCTCGGAAACGGTGCCGAGTTTTGGGTAGCCGGCGACGATGGGTGGCGAGCGCTTGTCGCCGCGGTCGTCGAAGATGCCGCAGATGCGGATGTCGTTGTAGGGCTGCCTTTCGACGGAGCGGATCAGGACTTCCGCCGCCGTGCCGCCGCCGACGATGACGGCGCGGCGCTCCATGCGCCCGTCGCGCGCCCAGCGCCGGATAAGCTTCGACATCAGCAGCCTGAGCCCGAAGATCAGCAAGAAGCCGACGACGAACCAGGTGCCGAAAAACAGGCGCGAATAGTCTTCCGACGTTTTCATGACGAATGCCGTGAGCGCCATCAAGGCGAATGTCCCCGCCCAGACCAGCAGGAGACGGCCGAAATTGGCGATCGGGCGCATCAGCGAGACGATCTGGTAGCAGTCGGTGACGTCGAGCAGCACCACGGCAAGGAACGAGGCGGCGGCGATCGTCAGCGGATATTGCCAGGCGAGATGGCTGAAGAAGCCGACATAGTAGAAATAGACGCAGAGACCCGACAGGAACAGCAGCGCGAATTCGACCAGTCGCAAGACGCCGCTGACCATGATCGGCGACATGGTATCGCGCCTGTATTGCGACGCGACCTGACGGGCGACGTCGTTCATCCCGCCAAGGCTATCGCCATTCGCCGGGCCGTCGAATTTGCGCACCGCGTCTATCGAAAAGCGGCGAGCGGGATCGATCTCGTTCATGGGTGCATCCGCAAAGCTTCCCTCAGGTGAATAGCAAAAGAGAGCTAAGAAACCCTTGAAACAACAGGTGGCTTTGGAGAAGCTTTAGGGCTAGCGCCTTTTTGGAGCTAACGCTTGAGCGCGGCGAAATAGGCCGTCTCGATCGCGGCGGCCATCACGTCGGCGCCGAATCGCGCCTTGAGGTCGGCGGTGTCGGGCATCAAAGCGCCATAGGCTTTGGGGTCGGCCAGCGCCGCGCTCATCTTGTCGCCGAGCTCGCGCGGGTCGGGCCGGATCAGGGCAGGGGAACCGGCGCCAAGGATTTCCGGGATGCCGCCGACGGCGGTGGCGATCATCGATTTGCCGGCGGCGAGCGTCTCCAGCACGATATAGGGCATGGCTTCCGCGCGCGAGGGAACGACAACCAGTTCGGCCAGCGCGAAGGCTTTGCGCGCCGGCATCGGCGGCAGGAAGCGCACATGGCCTTCGAGCCCGAGCCGCTTCACCTGCGCATGGTAGCGCGGCAGGTCGTCGCCGTCGCCGACCATCACCGCTTTCAACGGGCGGCCAAGCCGCGTTCCGGCAAGAACCAGCGCATCGATGAAGATGTCCGGTCCCTTGAGGTCGCGCATCATGCCGATATAGAGGACATCGGCCGCATTCGGCTCGGTCCGCACCGGCTCGAACTCGGCGGCGCGCAAGCCGTTGTGGACAAGGTTGTTCGGTGTGGGCGGCTCGCCGACCTTCCTGCGATAAGTCTGTCTTTCATAGTCGGAGACAAACAGAAGATAGTCGGTGAAGCGCGCCATGAACCGTTCGAGCGCGAAGAACAGCTTCCCCGCGACAGTCGTCTCGTCATAGTGAAGAGAGCCGCCGTGGGGCGAATAAACGCGGGCTACGCGAGACCTTGATACCCGCAACAATGAGCCGAACAGGCGGGCATAGGCGCCACCCTTGGCGCCGTGCCCGTGGAGCACGTCCGGCCGCAATTCCTTGATAATCCCAAAGGTGCGCCAGGCCGAGGCGAGGTCGCCCGGCCCGACATGCCGCTGCATCGGCGTGCGATGGATGCCGAGCGCCATTCTACCTTTCATCTGTTCGAACAGGTGTTCCTCGAAATCGCCGCCCGTCGTCGAATCGCAGACGATGCCGACCAAATGCCCGGCGGCGACCTGCGCCTCGGTCAGGTCGCGCACATGACGAAAAATCCCTCCGACAGGTGAGCGAAAGCAGTGGACGATCCTGAGTGTGTCCGCCACGTGGTCTAGAACAGGCGTTCGCGAACATAGACCGTGTCACCGGGCAGAAGCGGGTCGGAGGTGGCCACGCGACCGGTCATGACCTTGCCGTTGATGTCGCGGGTGATGTCGACGCTTTCCTGGTTGGCGCGCGGGCTGAAACCACCGGCGATAGCGATCGCCTTTTGCACGGTCAGGCCGGGAACATAGGAGTATTGGCCCGCGGCACCGACTTCGCCCATGATGAAGATCGGCCGGTAGCGGTCTATCTCGACCGAAACGTCGGGATCGCGCAGGTAACCCTGGCGCAATTTGTCGGCGATCTCGCCTTCGAGCTGCTGTGCGGTGTGGCCGCGCGCCGGCACGGCGCCGACGAGCGGGATGGACAGGTAGCCGGATTGGTCGACGCTGTAGACGTTGGTCAACCCTTCCTGCTCGAACACGGTGACGCGGACCCGGTCGCCGGCACCGAGGCGATAGGGCTGATCGAGCATTTTATGAAAGGCGGCCGGCGCCGGCCGGTAGCTGGAGCAGCCGGCGAGCAACGACACGGCGAGCAGCGCGCGGAAGAGGGAAGCAGTGCTTTTCATGACCGGACACGTACCTTCGACTGGCCGCTGTTACACCGCGGCAAACTTTGGGAGTCGAGGTCCGTTATCATCCCGTTAGGGTTAATGGCCGGTAAAGGCGTGCAGCGTAAGCGGCGGCATCCGACAAAAGCCCGACCGGTTCCGATGTTTTTATTGCCGCTTGCGAGTAAAGCCTAACAGATGCTTACCGCGATATTAACGGCTGAGTTACCATAGTTGTTTACCGTGCATCCTGACCAATGCATGTCGCCCAAAAGTGCGCAGCGGTTTTGGGACAACGACATGCATGAAAACAAGAGCTTAAAGCGCGTCACCTGAACCTGTTCAAACGCGACGCGCTTTAAGTACCGGAGCAGGATGCATGTCCGTTCAATCCGCGGCCGCAGATGTCGACGTCGATCTCAGGCAGCTCTTCGCAAGCCTGGCGAGGAACTGGCTGCGCATTCTTGTCGTGGCGCTTGTAGTAACCGGCCTGGCGCTCGCGCTCGCCTGGCTCGCCACGCCGCATTACATGGCCGAAACACGGCTTTTGATCGAAACGCGCGAATCCGTCTACACGCGCCCCGACGGCACCAACAACGACGACAGGCCGATTCTCGATGAGGAAGGCGTGACCAGTCAGGTCGAGGTCATTTCCTCGACCGACATCCTCAAGCAGGTGGCGCAGAAGCTCAATTTATCGCGGCTTCCCGAGTTCGACGAGGCGGCTGACATGCCGGTGTTGAGTCGTCTGCTCGTCATCGCCGGCCTGAAAAGCGACCCCAACGAGATTCCGCCGGAAGAACGCGTGCTGAAGACCATGCGCGAGAAGCTCAACGTCTATCGTGTTGAAAAATCGCGCGTTATCGTCATCGAATTCTCCTCGGAAAACCCCAGGCTTGCCGCCGAAATTCCGAACGCCATCGCCGACGCCTACATCTCCGTCCAGGGCAATGCCAAGACCGAATCGAATTCCGCCGCAACCGACTGGCTGGCGCCTGAGATCGCCGACCTGTCAAAGCGGGTGAAGGATGCCGAGGGCAAGGTAGCAAGCTACCGCGCCCAGTCCGATCTTTTGATGGGCGGCAACAATTCGGTGCTCGCCACGCAACAGCTTTCCGAACTGTCCAGCGAACTGTCGCGGGTGCGCGCCAATCGCGCCTCGGCGGAAGCGACTGCCGACGGCGTGCGCAGGGCGCTGCAGAATGGCGGTTCGCTGGATGCGGTGCCGGAGGTGCTGTCTTCCGAACTCATCCAACGTCTGCGCGAGCGGCAGGTCGAGCTCAAGACCAATATCGCCGACCTTTCCACCTCCTTGCTCGACAATCATCCACGCATCCGGGCGCTGAGGTCGCAGCTTGCCGATCTCGATCGCCAGATCCGCAACGAGGCGGAAAAGATCATGAGAGGGCTGATGACGCAGGCGCAGACCGCCCAGGCCCGCGAAAATCAGCTTGTCGCCGACGTCAACACGCTGAAGGCTGCATCGGCGCGCGCCGGCGACCAGCAGGTCGAACTGGACGCGCTGCAGCGCGAAGCGACCGCCCAGCGCCAGTTGCTCGAATCCTACCTGACCCGCTACCGCGAGGCATCCTCGCGCAAGGACAGCAACTATCTTCCGGTCGATGCGCGTGTCTTTTCCCGCGCGGTGGCGCCGTCCGAGCCCTATTTCCCAAAAATCCTGCCGATCGCCGGTGCAGCCTTCGTCGGCTCGTTGCTGCTCATGGCGATCGTGACGCTTCTGCAAGAGCTGTTTTCGGGTCGCGCCATGCGGCCGGCCGCCGGCGCCCGCTTCGAGCGGATCGAGCAGGTCGCGATGCCCGTTGCCAGGCAGGAGCCAGCCGACATCGAAGAAAGCGATATCGAAGAGGTCGAGGACCGGGCGGCGGAAGCGGAGGCAGAGCCGGAAGCGGTTGCCGCGGTGCAAGCAACTGCCCCAGCAACGGGCGAGGACGTCGAGCCGGCGCGCCCCACCCTTGGCGAGGTCGATATCGACAAGGCGGTGGAGAAACTGATCTCAAGCGGTGCCGCACGCGCCATATTCGTGTCGCCGGAAGGCGACGAGGCGGCCGCCTCTGCGGTGCTGGTGGCGCGAGAGGTTTCCGACGCCGGCCTGCGTGTGCTCCTGCTCGATCTCACCGCCTCGGGCGCCGCCTCGCGGCCGATGCTGGACAGCGGGCTTTTCCCGGGCATCACCAATCTACTAGCCTCGGAAGCGCAGTTCAGCGACGTGATCCATCCCGATCTCTATTCGGACTGCCACGTCATTCCCGTCGGCACCGCCGATCCGGTCCGCGCAATGCGCGCCGCCGACCGGCTGCCGATCATCATGCAGTCGCTGACCACCGCCTACGATCTGGTCGTGGTCGAATGCGGACCCACCGACGCGCAAGGCATCGGCCGCCTTGTCGGCGAGGGCACCGAGGTCTTCCTGTCGATGCTGGAGCCGGACGACGAGGTTACGCATGCCGCGGTCGAGCTGATCGAGAGCGGCTATCCCGACCTGACGCTAGTGACGCCGGTCGGCCATGCGACGCCAGGGACGCCGGTGCCGGGACGGCGCTCCGCCGCCTGAGACGGTTCGATAGTTTTCCCGAAGGTCCCCGAAATCCCGGCAGCGATCAGCTGTCGTCTTCGCCAGCGGCAGGTGCTGCGTGCCCGGCCGTCTTGCGGCGAAGCACCTTTGTCAGCTTCCAGATCGTCGGGCTGTTCTTGACGAAGGCTTTCAGGCGCGCGCCTTGCAGCAGGATAAGCGCCAGCGCGCGGCCCTTCAACGTCAGCGGAACCAGGACCTCGAAATGCTGGGTCTCGATATCGCACCACAGCCGTTTGTAGGGTTCGTCGCCGACCGAGAAATCATAGACATCGAGCCCCCTCTCGCAGGCCTCCTGGATGTTGTCGAAGAACAGGAAGTCTCCGGGGCTGGTATGGGCGAGGTCGTCGTCGGCGATCGCCCCGAATTCGCAGATCAGGCGTTTTCCCGTGCGGCTCGATCCGGTGACCGCGCGAAGCTTGCCGGCGACCTCGAGCCCATGCAGCACGAAGGACGGCTTGTCGTCGCAAAGCGCTTCGACGAACAGCGCACGGAAGAAAGTACGAACCTCCGGCTCACCGAAGACGTTGGCGATGCCCATCTTGCGGAAGCGGAACTCCTTCATCTCGAAAAACGCATCGAGCAGTCTGTTCACCTCGTCCGCTGTCCGGGCCTCGATGCGGCGTTGGCTGCCGACGGCCTCGAACTTGCGCGTCTGCGAGCGGTGCTTCTTGCGCTTGCGCTTGCCGCTCGCGCGGGACAGCAGTGCATCGAAACCTCCCGCCAAGTCGACGGCCAGCGACAGGTTCGGGCTCGGAAAATTGGGCAGCGAGGCAAGCGGATTGGCAATGCCTTCGAGATCTGGCAGCAGCCGCTCCAGTGCGACGAGGTCGATGTCCGGCCGCGCCTTGGCGACCGCCGCCAGCATAGAGCGGATTGCCGCGCCGTCTGTCTTGGTCAGCCAAGACGGGTCGGCGGCGGCGAAATTGCCGTTGGCATGGCGGCCGCCCATGAAACGGGCGACGCGGAATGGACCGCTGCTGGTGACTTCCAGCGCCAACGAAAAAACCGGCCGGCCTTCAGCGCTCAGCGTCGCCAAAACGCTGTCCGCCTCGGCATGTTTGGCCCAGTTCAGGATCCAGGCCGGGCTCTGTGTCGGCGCGAACAGCGCCGAACGGCAGAACTCGGCATAAGCTGCAAATGCTACGCTGTCGGCGACCGAGACCGACAGGCCGGCATGATCCACCGGCAACGCGCGCGGCGCCGCCTCCACTGCTTCGAGCCGATTGCCATCAAATGACGCGGTGGCGTCAACCATACCTCAATCCTTTAAGGCGTATTCACCGCGATTGGGGGCTCGCGTAGGCGCATTCCCTGCTGGGATGAGCCTAGGCGCAAAAGGTGAACGAATGATCGACGGGGGCGAGGCAATCCGGAAACTGGCGCTCAACGTCGTCCGCTATACCGGTCTTGCCCCGCTGGCCAAGCCGTTTGTCGGTGGCATCGGCGCCATCCTGATGCTGCACCGGGTCACCGCCACGCCGGAAAAGCCTGGCAGCGTCAACCGGCATCTCAACATTGCGCCTGAGTTCCTCGATGCCGTGATCGCCGACATGAAGGCGAACGGCTATACATTCGTCACGCTGGACGAGGCGGTCGAGCGCATCAAGGCCGGCGGCAAGGGCGGCCAGTTCGCGGCGATCACCGCCGACGACGCCTACCGCGACAACATGACCGAGGCGCTGCCGGTGCTGGAAAAGCACGGTGCGCCGGTCGCCATTTATGTCGCGCCGGGGCTGATAAACGGCGCCGCCGATCTATGGTGGGAGGTGGTCGAGGACATCGTCAGCGCGCGGGACCGGTTGCTCCTGACAACGCCGAACGGTCCGGTGACGATCGACTGCTCGACCCCAGGCAAGAAACTCCAGGCCTTTGCCCGCCTGCACGACTATCTGACGCTGGAGGTCCGCGAGGAGGACCAGCGCGCGGTGCTGCGCGAATTGGCGCGGTCGAACGGTATCGAGTTGGACGCACGCCAGGGCATGTTGATGAACTGGGACGAGATCCGCGCCATGGCCGGGCATCCGCTGGTGACGATCGGCGCGCATACGGTCAATCATCGCAATCTGAAGCGGCTTTCCGAAGCCGATGCGCGCCACGAGGTTGACGATGTCAGGCGCATATTACAAGCCGAACTCGGCGAGGCGCCGCGCCATTTCGCTTATCCCTATGGCTATGCCAGCGCCGTCGGCGGCCGCGAAGTCGGCTTTGCCCGCGACGCCGGCTATGCCTCGGCGGTGACGACCCGCCACGGCGTGCTGCGTGCCGAACATGCCGGCTTCCTGCAAGCGCTGCCGCGCATTTCGGTCAACGGTCGCTATCAGAGCGTTCCCCATATCCGCACGATGCTGTCGGGCGTGACGACGCCGCTGGCCAACGCCGGCAAGATGCTCGTCACCATCTAATGGTGAAAGTCTGACACTTGGTACCGGTGGACGGCAAGAACCGACCCCTTGCGGGCCATCCCTGATGGCAGGTCAAGGGAACGTCGTGACCTGAAGGCGACATTTGTCTGGACCGTCGTTAGGTCTCGTCAGGCTGGAAACCGGAAGTTCGACGCGAACCCAACAGAGAGCTCGCCGGCTGTTCACGGCTGCTCTACGCGCTCAGTCCTCGGACAAGCCGGCCAGAGAACTATCCTTCCAGAAGCGACGCGGGATCAAGGGACGTCGCCTGGCCGGACGTGACGCGCAGGAGAGGGCATCTTTGCAAACGTGACGATCACTCCGGCACGCCGGCAATACCCAGCGCCTCGACGTAGCGCTCGGCGAACACCTTGTCTCGCCACGGGTTGATCTGCCTCTGCAGGCCGAGCGTGTAGGTCGGGAACGCCTCCATCAGCCGCCGCGCCGCCGCCTGCGCCTCGTCCAGCCGATTGAGTTTGACCAGCGCCATGATCACCACCCGGTGCGAGGAGCCGTAATTCGGCATCTCGCGCAGCGCTCGTTCTCCCCAAGCCAGCGCTTCCTCGTAGCGTTCGAGCATCAGGTAGCTCATCCCGATGCCGGAGAGCGCGATGCCCTTCTCGGGGTCGACCGGGCTCAGCCGCATTGCCCTGTGGAAGTGCTCGATCGCGACGAGGGGGCGGCCGGAATGGGCGTTCACCCAGCCGCTGCCCGTATAGCCCTGCGCCGAATTGGGGTTGAGGAGCAGGGACCGTTCGATCGTGTCCAGCGCCGTCTCGTAATCCTTGGCGCTGTAGGCGATCACCTGCGCGGCGAAACGCAAGCTTGTCGGGTCGTCTCGCGCGTCGGCCAGCACCTCGCGGGCCATGCGCACGGCGACGCGGAAATCGTCGGGCTCGTGCCAGCACTGACTCACGGACAGGCTGCGGATATAGGCACCGAGTGCCTTCGCCAGGGTGAAGCCTGGGTCGATGCTGAGCGCCTCGTTGGTGAGCCGGCGCACGTCGGCAAAGCCTTCGCGCGTCATGCTGTAGAAGCGCGGCAGCGCGCGAAGGTAGAGGTCGTAGGCGCTGATGTAGTCGGTCGGCTTCATGCGCGCCTGCTTGATCTCCTCCAGCCGGATGCTCGGCTCGACCGCACCGACGACGCTCTCGGTCACCTTGTCCTGCAGGTCGAAGATGTCGCTCACGTCGCCCTCGAAGCGGTCGGCCCAGACATGGTGCCCACTGATCGCGTCCACCAGCTGCCCGCTGATGCGCACCCGCGATCCTGCTCTGCGGATGCTACCTTCGAGCACGTAGCGGACGCCCAGCTCACGCCCGACCTGGCGCAGGTCCACCGCTCGGCCCTTGTAGGTGAAGGACGAGTTGCGGGCGATCACGAAGAAGGAGTTCACCCGGCTCAATCCCGTGATGATGTCCTCCACCAGCCCGTCGGCGAAGTATTCCTGGTCGGGGTCGCCGCTCATGTTGGTGAAAGGCAGAACTGCGATCGAGGGTTTCGCGGGCAGGGGAGGCGGTGCAGCCACCGAGGCGCTGGCGTCGGTCTCGACGCGATAGGCGCGCACAGGCCGCTCGATGTTCTTGAGGCGCAGGTCGCCGAGCAGCGTGAAGCCGCAGTCGAGCTTGCCTTGAAGGTGGTCGTAGGCGGTGCCCGAGACGACCACGATGCCGGGATCGGCGATGCTTTCGAGGCGGGCGGCGATATTGACACCGTCGCCGTAGAGGTCGCCGTCCTCCTCGCAGACCACGTCGCCGAGATTGACGCCGATGCGGAAGCGAATCCGCTCTTCCTCGGGCGTCTCCGCCTCGTGTTCTGCCAAAGCCTGCTGGATCGCTATCGCCGAGGTCACCGCGTTGACGACACTCGCGAACTCACACAGAATGCCGTCGCCGGTGAGCTTGACGATCCGGCCCTGATGCTCGGAGACCAGCGGTTCGAGGAGGTCCTTGCGGTATGTCTTGAGCCGCTCGAGCGTGCCGCGCTCGTCGCGCTCCATCAGGCGCGAATAGCCGACCACGTCGCAAACCAGGATCGCTGCGAGGCGGCGCTGCGCGGTCATTGCACCGCCCGGCCAGGCGCGTGCACGCGGGCTGCCTTGCGCCCATGCCCCGCCAACTTCCAGACGCCCAACGTGCATGGTATTCATCTCTCCCAGCCGCCGCCCATCGCCGATTCAGAACGGGGAACGCAGCTTGACCTTGCCTTCACGAGATCTCGCTATCCCGCTTGCGAGGCGTGGAGCGATCCAGTCGCCGCGCTAACAGCCAACCGGCGACACGCCCACGCAGCCTCTGAGGACGCTGACACGCCACTCCCAGAAGGCCGGAGATATTTGCTGCCCTTGGTAACCGGTTGACGCCACCGTGGCGGTGCTTTTGTCACCGCGATGTAACAGCGAGATGCCCTACGAGCGCGCGCATCAGGCATCACACCAGACGTTCGCGCTTAGAGGTGCTGAGGTCGGAAAGTGGCGCGACTCTACCCATCGAGCACTGCGTCGACCGGGCTGACATCCGGCAACCTTGTGCGATCGAATCCTCGAAGACAACGCCCTTTAGCCGCTACAATTCGCGGCTCGCGTCGGGCGCTGCGGTGCGGAGGGCGGCATGGGAGAAGGACCATGCCCAGTTGCTACCGGGGCCACATCGTTGGCCAAAAGCCTCCTCTGAAGCCGCGTGAGGTCTGGAGTATCCGGACACGACTTCAGGTGTCGGGCGCTGAACGGGATCTAGCGCTCTTCAATCTCGCCATCGACAGCAAGCTTCGAGGTTGGGAGCTGGTGGCCGTCACTGTCGGAGACATAGCCCTTTCCGGCAGCGTCCGCGATCGGGCGGTGATTGTTCAGAGGAAGACCGGGCGACCTGTGCAATTCGAGATCACGGAGCAGACCAGAGCCGCAGTCGGTGCATGGATAGCCCGTCGCCACCTCACCGAAAGCGAGTTCCTGTTTCCCAGTCGCGTGCGAGTTAAGCCGCATATGTCGACAAGGCAGTACGGGCGGATCGTCGAGAAGTGGGTATCCAGCATTGGGCTCGAACCAAAGCGACACGGACGCATTCAATGAGACGCACGAAGGCTTCACTGATCTACAAGAAGACCGGCAACATTCGTGCGGTTCAGCTGCTGCTCGGTCATACCAAGCTGGAGAGCACCGTGCGCTACCTCGGCATAGAAGTAGATGACGCTTTGGCGATCTCTGAACAGATCGAACTGTAAAGCCATGCGGAGCGGCGCTATCATCCAAGTGTCGCTCCGTGACCCGAATCTGACCTTTCCGTCGCGGGCGTAAAGGTCCGCAGCGGGCGGAAAAGATGACGATCGACCTTCGGTCGCGACGTTCAAAAACGCGCCTGTATTCGCTTTGGTTGGGGGCGCCTCTGTGTATAATTAGATACCGCTAAAATAACAACGCGACGAGAGCCGGCAAAACTGATAGGTACTTGGGCTGGGGTCAGGAACCGGAGACCCAACATGCTCAGAGCCCTAGGCAAGGCGTGCGCGGTAATCCTTTTGTCAGGAAACTGCGCTTTCGGCCAATCGGATTCGATAGAGCCGGAGGCTGGAACGTGGAAGACGTGGGTGATCACGTCAGGAAAGGATCTCCGCGTACCGCCGCCACCGGACGATTCCGCAACTGAACTGAAGCAGCTCCGCGATCTTGTCGCAAAGAACGATGCGCAGACTGCCGCCGGGATCACGTTCTGGGATGCCGGATCGCCCGGCTATCGATGGATCGAACTGGTCAATAACCGCCTTCTCGAAAACCAGCAGATTCCCAATGCACACCGCGTCTACACCTATATGACCATGGCGATCCACGACGCCACGATCGCGGCGTGGGAGTCGAAGTATTTCCACAATCGCCCACGCCCGAGCGAGGCGGACACGACGCTGCCGACTGCGCTGCCGACGCCTCGCAGTCCATCCTATCCCTCTGAACATGCGGCAGCTGCCGGAGCCGCCGCGGCGGTTCTTTCCCATTTCTTTCCCGACGAGGCGTCGTCGTTCCAGTCAATGGCGGAAGAAGCGGCGCAGTCTCGTGTCCTTGCCGGTGTCCAATTCCCAAGCGACTCTTCCGCCGGCCTGGAATTGGGGCGACGCGTGGCAGAGCAGGTGATTGCACGGGCAAAGGCCGATGGCTCCGACGCCGTTTGGACCGGTACGGTGCCGACCGGGCCGTGCATGTGGGTCGGAGACAAACCGGGTAATGCAACCATGCCGAACTGGAAGCCGATATTACTGAAGGCAGCCAATGAATTCAGGCCACCGGCTCCACCCGACTGTGCGTCGGAGACGGTGAAGGCCGAGGTTGATTCAGTTCTACAGTTCGAGCGGAAATTTCCAACCAACTACAAAGCGTTCTACTGGCAAAGTCCATCCGGCCTGTTCACCGACTGGTATGACTATGCCAGCAAATGGATGTCCGAGGACAAGACGGATTCGAACCCCCCGCGCGCCGCACGGGCTTACGCGTTGCTCGCAACGGTCCACTACGACGCCTTCATTGCAAGCAACGACGGGAAGTACGCGTATTGGTACCTGCGGCCCAACATGCTTGACCGGAGCATCACTCCCCTGTTTGCGGTGCCGGGCCATCCCAGTTATCCGTCGAACCACTCCACGCTCTCGACTGCCCGATGCGAGGTCCTTGCGTACCTGTTCCCCGGCCATGCGGAATTTATTCGTGCGGTCGGCAAGGAGGCGGGCGATTCCCGCATCTGGGCTGGCATCCACTACGAAATGGACAACACGGCAGGCGTCGCGCTCGGTAAAGCCGTCGCGGGCAAATTCATCGAAAGGGCAAGAACGGACGGTGCGGACTAGCGAAGGGGCAGACAGCCAAGATGCGGCAACTGCCCAGCTAACCACACGGGCCAAATGTCCATTGTAGCATTGGAAGCCAGAGTTTGACCGAGCGCCCCGAAATGTCCGCTCATGGCGCTGCCTGCGCGTTCCGATCGGCGACACGGAAGCCAGAAAACCACCCTGAGCTGCCCTACACGTCGGGTAGCAAGCGTCAGGCTTTCACCATCTAACGGCGGCGAGGCTCAATTCTTCGGCCGCGGCGGCTCCAGGATCAGCCATTTGATGATGCCCATAGCCGGCAGCACCCAGAGCATGCCGCTGAGCAGGAAGAACAGGAAATGCGCCCACGGTCCTGATTCCGCCAGTTGGGCAACCGCCACGATCGATGCGACCAGCGCATAGACGATGACCAGCGCCACCAGCAGGATTGTTCCGATCAGCTTCTTCAGGCGAATGGGCATTCCGCGATCCCGTTAATCCCTATCGCTTAGGCCCAACAAAAGAGACGCGCAACCCGCAAGAAGCGGCGCGACGGCGTGCCGCGCTGTCCGGTCTTGCCAGTTGGATTGCGATGGTTCACCTATCCGCTACTGCAACCAGCCGGGACAAGCCTATGGCTGCCATATCAGCTACCGCGCCTTTCGTGGCCCGCGACCGCGACCTGCGCAACCGGGCGCTGGTGCGCGGCTGGCTCTACGTCGTGCTTCTGGTGCTGTTTGTACTGGTGCTGGTCGGCGGCGCCACCAGGCTCACCGAATCAGGCCTGTCGATTACCGAATGGAAGCCGGTCCACGGCATCGTGCCGCCGCTCAACGACGCCGAATGGCAGGAGGAATTCCGGCGCTACCAGCAGATCCCGCAATATGCCGAGCTCAACGAGGGCATGAGCATCGAAGCGTTCAAATCGATCTTCTGGTGGGAATGGGTGCACCGGATCCTGGCGCGCGGTGTCGGTCTGGTTTTCGCCGTGCCGCTGGTGTTTTTCTGGGCGACACGCCGCATCGAGCGCGGTCTTGGACCGAAGCTGATCGGAATTCTTCTTCTCGGCGGCCTGCAGGGCGCGATCGGCTGGTGGATGGTGGCGTCCGGGCTGGTCGACCGGGTCTCCGTCAGCCAGTACCGGCTGGCAACGCATTTGACGCTGGCCGCGCTGATCTTCACCGCGACCATGGTGGTCGCGCGTGGATTGGCCCCACACTCCGGACCCGCCGCCGACCGTTCGACGCAGCGTCTGGCCGGCTTTCTGGTGTTGCTGGCGCTGATCCAGATCTATCTCGGCGGGCTGGTCGCCGGGCTCGATGCCGGCCTGAGCTACAACACCTGGCCGCTGATGGACGGCAAGCTCATCCCCGGCGATCTGTTGATCCTAGATCCGGCATGGCGCAACTTCTTCGAGAGCCCGAAGACGGTGCAGTTCATCCACCGGCTCGGCGCCTACACGATGTCAGTCGCAGCGCTTTGGCACATGATCGCGACCCACCGCCGCCAGCCTGAGACAACGCATGCGCGCCGTGCGACGCTGCTGTTTCTGCTGGTGCTGGCGCAGGCCTTGATCGGCATCGGCACGCTGCTGATGCACGTGCCGCTGCACATGGCGCTGACGCATCAGGCGTTCGCGCTTATCCTGCTGGGTTTTGCCGCAGCGCATTGGCGCGGCACCAAAGGCGCTTATCCGCTGCCCAACCAGATCGCCGTCAGAGGCTGAGCCGCACCGTCCTGATCGCCTTGGCAATGGACAATTCGCGGTTTTCCTCGACCGCGTTGCGGTCCTCATGATGCCATGACGCCGACAGGCAGCCATAGGCGATGGCATGATCCAGAATTGCGGCCGGCGTCTGGCCGAGCGTCGTGGCGAAGGTCTCGGCCATCTGGGCAATCCGCCGGGGATCACCGCAAAGGTCGTCGCGGTCGAGCGGATTGTAGAACATGTTCGCCGCATCGAAACCGGGATCGCCGAGAACGCCTTTGGGATCGATCGCCAGCCAGCCGCGCGATCCGTGCATGATGTTGTCGTGATGCAGGTCGCCATGCAGCGGCAGCACGTCGACAGGATCCGCCAACAGCCGTTCCGCGGTCGCAGCCGCTTCGACATAGAGGCTCTTTTCGCCGGCGTCGCGATCCGTCTTCGCCTTCTTAAACAGGCTGGAAAACCGTGCCCGCAGCGGCTGAAGATCCGGTGGGGCAGGGTGGTCAGATGGCGAGAACAGTCTTGCCATCACTTCGGCCGCGATTGCTGTGGCGGCATTGTCTCCCTGCTCCGTGAGAACCTGTGACAGCAAGGTTTCGCCGGCATATTCGAGCAGCATGCAGTGGCCGTCGCTGCCAAGCAGCCGCACCGCGCCTTCGCCGCGCCGCCAGGCAAGAAAATGCTCGCCGCGCAACTCGTCTTCGACGTCGTCGAAAGGTTTGAGGGCCTTGACGATCGCCGGCGAGCCGTCCTGGCGAACAACCTTCCAGATGCGGCTGCTGAAGGTCTCGGCGATCAGTTCTGGCGCGTTGACGTTCCAGCGTTTTGGAAATGCCGGAGCGTCCATTCAGTGCTTGAGGCCGAGCATCAGATCCATGTTCTGCACGGCAGCACCCGAGGCGCCCTTGCCGAGATTGTCGTAGACGGCGAGCAGCATCGCCTGGGCCCTGTCGTCATTGGCGAAGACATAGAGCTTCATCCGGTTGGTGCCGTTGTAGATTTCGGGATCGATCTCCGGCACGCGCTCCAGTTGCTCATAGGGCGCTACCTCGACCACGCCGCCATCGATGGCGGCGAAATGGTCGGCGATCGCCGCATGAAGTTCGGCGCCGGTCGGCACATAGTCGAGCCCGCCGAGCTGCAGCGGCACCACCGTGATCATGCCTTGCGCGAAATTGCCGACCGCCGGCTGCATGATCGGGTCATGCGACAGCTTCGCGTAGGTCCTGAGCTCCGGCACATGCTTGTGCTGCAGGGTCAGCCCGTAGGGCAGGAATTCCGACGCAGCCTCGCCCTTGGCGACATAATCCTCGATCATCGGCCGGCCGCCGCCCGAATAACCTGAAATGCCGTTGACGGTGACCGGAAAATCCGGTGGCAACAGCCCGGCTTCCACCAGCGGCCTGAGCGTCGCGATCGGCCCTTGCGGCCAGCAGCCCGGATTGGCGACGCGCTTCGCATTGGCAATTGTTTTCGCCTGCTCCTTGTCCATTTCGGCGAAACCGTATTCCCAACCTTCGGCCACGCGATGCGCGGTCGAGGCATCGATGACCCTTGTGGTGTCGTTGGTGATCAGCGAGACGCTTTCTTTCGCGGCTGCGTCTGGCAGGCACAGGATCGCGACATCGGCAGCGTTGAGGAACTCGGCTCTAGCTGCCGTTTCCTTGCGGCGCTCGGTCGGAATGGAGATGATCTCCAGGTCGCCGCGCTCGGCAAGCAGCGCCCTGATCTGGAGACCGGTGGTGCCGTGCTCGCCGTCGATGAAGATTTTCGGTTTCATTGCCTGCCTGAATTCCTGTTATCTCAAAGTTATATGCCGCTTGCCTGGTTCAACGCGGCAACGACGTGATTGCCGCCGTTCAGATCTTCGAGCCGGGCCTTTCGTTCCGCCAGGAGCCCGAGATAGTGCATGGCCACCGTCGACCCGGCAATTGCCGTTATATCGGCGTGATCATAGGCCGGCGCAACCTCCACGATATCGGCGCCGACAATATCGACCTGATTGATCTGGCGCAGCACCGACAGGATCTTTGCCGAGGACGGCCCGCCAGCGACCGGCGTGCCGGTGCCGGGCGCGAAGGCCGGGTCCAGGCAATCGATGTCGAAGGTGACATAGGCCTTCTTGCCGCCGGTGCGGTCGACGATTGCATAAGCGATATCGGACGCGCGCATTTCCTCGACTTCGTGGCCGTACAGGATCTTGATGCCAAAAGTATCGGGCGCATGAGTGCGGATGCCGATCTGGATCGAACGGTCGGGGTCGATAATTCCCTCCTTGACCGCGCGGCTGACGAAGGAGCCGTGATCGATGCGCTTGCCGTCGTCCGGCCAGGTGTCCTGGTGGGCGTCGAACTGCACCAGGGCCAGCGGTCCATGGATGGCGGCATGCGCCTTGAGCAGCGGCCAGGTGACGAAATGGTCGCCGCCGAGCGATAGCAGGAAGGCGCCAGATTTCAGGATCTTTGCTGCCTCGCGCTCGATCGTCCCTGGCGTCTTCTGGTGATTGCCGCTGTCGAGCAGGCAGTCGCCATAGTCGACCACGGCGAGATGTTCGAACAGATCGCGCGAAAACGGATATTGCGGATCGTTGTCGAGGATGGTCGAGGCGCGGCGAATCGCCTGCGGCCCGAAGCGCGCGCCCGGCCGGTTGGTGACGGCTGCGTCGAAAGGGATGCCCCACACCACTGCGTCCGCGCCTTTCACGTCCTTCGTGTATTTGCGTCGCATGAACGACAGCGCGCCGGCATAGGTCGGCTCGAAGGACGCGCCCGTCCTGGCCCGGGCGGTGAAGGCGTGGTCGATGTTGCTGTTCGGCATGAAGCGATCTCCTGTGCGTCGAGGCGCAACCTTATTGGACATAATGCTCAGAAATGCGACCCCTTCCGGGGACCATGGTCATTCGAACCAGTCACAAATTCTTGCTTGCCAGGTGAGCCCACATGGCTGGCCCGGGAATTGTCCAGCTAAGCACGAATGCAACCGAAAGTAGCCAACCGTCCCATCGTCGGACGGTGTCGGCCACACCGACCGCGACAGCGGCGGCATCGATCTCGGCAAGCTGATTGGCAGCGACCTGCTGATTGCCGTTATGATTCGAGGTCGCAGAACGGCCGTTTCAACCGGCATTGACCTGACTTTCCGGCATTTGCGAAGCCGGCTTCGTTCACTGGGCTGTCACGTGAGTCGCTTAACCGGGTCTCCATCCGGTATGGAGCGATTCTCATGCGAACGACCTGGCTGAACCTTCTGCTTTCCGTTGCCTTGGCGCTCTTCACAGGCCCGGCATCGGCAGGCGAAACACGCGCCAGACAGATTCTCGACCGTTTCGAACACGCCAACCAGTGGCGCGACCACGTCATGGTGGCGGCACACCGCGCCGGCAGCATGCAGGCCCGCAAGACGCTCTATGCGGAGAACTCGATCGCCGCCGTCGAGGCATCGATCGCGCTTGGTGCCGAAATCGTCGAGGTCGACGTCAGGCGCTCGAAGGACGGCCAGTTCGTCGTCATGCATGACAGCTGGCTCGACCGCACGACGAATTGCAGGGGCGAGGTGGTCAAGCGCACGCTAGCCGAGCTCAAAACCTGCAGACTGGTGATCGAGGGCACCGGCGCCGTCACCGAAGAGCCGGTTTCGACGCTGCATGAGATGCTGATGGCGACCAAGGACAGGATCCTCATCAACATCGACAACAAGCTCGATGTCGATAGTCTGGCCGGCATGATCGCGGTCGCGCGCGATCTAGGCATGGCCGAACAGGTGATCGTCAAGGAGAACCTGTGGAATCCGGCCAGGATCACCACTGTCAAGGCCGCCATGGGCGCGATCGGCAGTGGTTTCCAGTTCATGCCGATTATCGCCGATGACGCGGTTCGCGACGCCGGCTTCGCCGAGAAAGTCAGCGGGACCTTTTCGCCGCGCGCGGTCGAGATGATCAACTGGCGCGCGGGGTCGGAGACGCTGACCGACACCGGCGGTCCGCTGTTTAGCCCCCGCATGCGCGCGACGGCGATAAGGGGTGACTGGCACATCTGGGCCAACACCTACGCCATCGTCAACAAGCCGGGCGGCTTCCTTGCCGGCGGCCGTGGTGATGAGTTGGCGGTGCTCGCCAGCCTGCCGCGCGAGACGTACGGCTTCTGGGCCGAGCGCGGTGCCACCATCATCCAGACCGACGAACCGAAAGCGGCGATCGACTGGCTGGCGGCGAACGGCTACCGCGTGCCTTATCCCAGCGAGGCGCGGCCGGCGGAGCCGGCGAACACCGCAAGCATCAACTAGACGTGGTGGCTGAAGCTGCCGATCTCCCCCCTTGTGGGGGAGATGCCCGGCAGGGCAGAGGGGGCGC